>SYKL01000176.1 GCA_005797785.1 Pseudomonadota bacterium
AAGTCGATGCCGATCGTCGAATGCCGCCCCAGCTTTTGGGCAATGAGAAGCTTGGTTCCCACACCATCGGTGCCGGAAACGAGCAGGGGATCCTTGTAGCGGCCCATCAGCGAAAACAGGCCGCCAAATCCACCCAATCCACCGACCACGCCCGGGCGATTCGTCGAGCGGGCGAGCGGCTTGATCCGCTCGACGAGCGCGTCGCCGGCATCGATGTCAACGCCGGCCTGTTTGTAGGAATCCCTCTGCATCGACCTTCCCCCGGTCGGGGTGGGTTAATCGCAGTCCAGGAACACGTCCACCGTTTCCGCGTCCACCGTGCCGGCGAGCGCACAATCGCCGTCGGCGCGGGAGATCGTTCCGCTGACGCTTGAGGCGGTGAGGGTGACATCGGCGGACCAATCTTGGTCGCCAAAGCCGGTATAGGTCAATACCGCGTGAGCGTTGGCGAACTCATAGTCAAGCGTGTTTACTTCTAGGCTCTCCAGATTCCAACTCGCGTCGAACGCCCACGGGTCGTTGTCCGTAGGGCCATCCACGAGCAATTCCGAGGTGGTACCTCCAGAAGCCGTGATCAGGTAGTTGCCGTTGAGCGGGCTCCCATCCCAATCGCCGCTGAGCGAAAGCTCGGTGAGCGTGTAGCTCGCGGAAGCTTCTTCGACGGCAACGGAGACGCCGCATTCGGCGTCCTGGCTGACCGTGAAGGTGCCGGTAGCGGGACCGCCCACCAGCTCGTAACAGATGGAACAACCGCCATAAGCGGTGTCGTAACACGCAGTATCTTCATCGCGGAAGGTGGCTTCTTCGAGAGCGGCGACCGAGCTAGCAAGTGCAGAAGCGGACACCAAGAAGGTGAGGTCTTCTTCCAAAGCGGCCTCGATCGCGGCCTCGCCGCTCGGTGCGGTCGCGTCGGTGTCGTCGCCGCTCGGGCCGTCTTGAGCTCCCCCGCGTCCGCAGGCGATGAGCGCGAGAAATAAGGCGCCGATCCCAATGAGTTTGGTGTGCATGCATCCCTCCGTTCGCGATCGTACCGCAGAATCGGGTGGAAGGGGGAACGGAAACCGGGCCATCTGAAGCTCAGGATCCGTGGGCGATAAACCAATCCCGCAATCTCTGGGGATCTTCAGCGATCCACTCATGCCCAGATTCGGCGTCGACAGATACTTCCACGGCGGTGCCCTGTTCGCTAAGCACGTCCGCGTAGGCGGTCATCGTCCACACCGGAACGATGTCGTCCAGTTCGCCGTGCAGAAATAAGGTGGGAGGATGATCTTCGGGCAATGCCGGAAGCGCACACAGGCTCCCGATGCAAGTGGCGTACGACGCAGAATGAATCGCCAAAGCTTGGAATCGACCGGGGTAGGACACCGCCATGCGGCTCGTCATGTACCCGCCGCTGGAAAGCCCCGCCGCGAAGGCCTGATCCGTATCGAGTGCTCCGAACTCCCCGGCCTCGATCCGATCGAAAATCTCCAGCATCAAGGAATGATCGCCGGAGGTGGTCCACGCGACATTCCACGGGGACACATTGGTGTCCCAAAAGGTGGACCCGGAATACCGAGTTTCCGGCGTGATCACCGCGAAGCCGGCGTCCAAGAGCGCCGCCACCGCGAGTGCTTGGTACCATCCGCCCCATGGAACGCCGGGTTCGGCGGACCAGAAGTTCTCGGCGGGAAAATACGATCCTTGAAACAGGAGCACATAGGGCCAGCCATCTGCGGGAGGCTCGCCGAGGGGCTCCGCATAAAACACCCGTCGATCGCTGGCTTCACCGAATAAGGGGATCCCCAATTCCTGGTGAGGGCATTCGATCCAGGTTTCCGTGATCGCGCAGTATGGGGCGGACGCCGCGGTATCCGAGTCCAGAGAGCCGGTTTCGGAGCCTTCCGAGTCTGCGGGGCCATCCGAGTCTGCGGAGCCATCCGATTCTATGCCCGTTTCTTCGGGGAAAGAATCCGTGTCCGCGGCGCCTGCGCAGCCGCATAGGAACCAACAGCCAACTCTGGACGGAAAAGCTGCCATGCCATTTTTCATATCGCGGGAAGAAATAAGAAACCCCCGAATCTTTCGATCCGGGGGTTCTAGGTGCTGGGAGACAGCGGATGTCTCTTTAGAGTTTTGCGGCTAACAGACGGGTTGTGTCCTTGCGAACACAGCTCTCGTGGCGTTGACTGAACCTTCAAGGGTCTTGGCGTGGCCTACTTCAAATGAAGCAAGTGTCGTACGTCCGGTGGTGCGCGATAGCAAGTCGTTGGGACTTTCTTGCTCCCCTCCGTGGTGTTGGCCATTGCTGGCGTCACCTTCGAGGGTGTTTCGAACACTCCGCAGCGCAGGGATGGGGTGCAAGCACCGCATCGTCTGAACCTGAGAACCTTCGTGGTTTTGGCTCGCCTTCAGAGCCAACCGTTCTGCCCTGGTCGAAGAATCGACCTCCTCTCGTGAGATTCATCACCGTGGAGCGGTGTTTTGTGCAAGCACAAAACGGCTCGGCGGTTTGGCGCCCCTCCTCCGACATGCCAACGAAGCGTCCACTCCCGCGCCGTATTGCTACGTCGCTTCGAGGTCGGGACCCCTCCCGATACCTGCGTTCCATCCTCGTGGTTTTGCACCACCTCGATGGTTTCCGCCGCTTCGCTGGTCGTAGGCTTATTGCATCCTACTGCCAGACCTGGGGTTCGCCGCGTTTCTGTCTCTGCCGTCCAACCGCACCCTGTCCGAAGACAGGCATGAACCGGTGCAAGCACCGAATCAGGGCCAAACGGGAACATCCCCGCGACGCGAATCACACCCTTCGAAGAATTCCCCTTTTGAACAGCCGCATTGCATCACTGCAACCGTTGCCTGCTTGCCGTTTTGACGGCTTCCAGGCTTTGCTCCGTTCAAAAGTCCGTGATGTCGTGCCGTCCTTGCGAACGGTGGACACCCTATCCTTCCATGGGCTTCGTTCCCCTTCAAGGTCCTCTCTCTTGGGATGCGGCTCCTGTGTGCGCATCCGACGATTTCGCTGGCGGCAAGCCGTCGGCGAAAAGCTCCGTTCCACACCTCAAAAAGCGGCAAGCCGCTAACTGGGCACCTTCTTCAGTGAAGAAGAAGGGGAGACCGCGAGGATCGAGCACACCCGGAGGTGCATTCGAAGCCGGTCTCTGGAAAAATCCGGTCGACAAGTCGACCCGATTCTCGGCGGGAGGGTTCTCCTTCCGAAGAAGGGGATCCAGGTTTCCCACCGGTTGGCATCCCTTCAGAAGTTCGCCGGAACCAGGACGAACCTGTATTCCTCGACGTCGACCGACGCCGAGTCTGAGACGCCCGCGCATTGCTGCGTAGGGTCAGCGCTCCCGAAGTCTGTCCGGAGCTGGAGTTGGTTGCCCAGAGGCTTCCCGGTTGCCCGAGTTGCATGTGCAGACCTTCATGGGGTTTTTGACGTCAAAGAGCGGCTCCGAAGAGCTACCTTTCGGTCGGTCACCAGTCTCCCGGTCACCTGTATGTAGCTATTGCAAGCGCCGTGCCAACTCCGAGTGGAGCCCT
>SYKL01000177.1 GCA_005797785.1 Pseudomonadota bacterium
GCTTCCAGCTCCGCTCAGAGCGGCGAGTGGCCCCGCTGCGCGAATCTCCGAAAACGCCAAGATTCCCTTGGACAACTTCAGATCCCCGCTCAGGGCATCAAGCGCAATCTCGCGGATCTGATGGTTTTTCCCTTCGTAGCGGCCGGTAGCCTCCACGTCCATCGGCCACTTGGTGCCGTGTCCGCTCGCCGTCAGCGTACCATTCAGAAGGATTGGCGTGCCTTTTGTATCATACACCCGGTCGAGTTGGACGGTGTCCACACCGATCGCTCCCGACCAAGCCTTGAGCGGATCTTTGAGATCGATCCGCAGATCGGGGTGAATGTGGCCGCCGCTCTCGGGCACAAGGTCGCCTTGAATCGACAATGCCGAAGAAGGGCCGGTCAGCTTCAACGTTCCGGAGACAGATTCACGTATCGCAGCTTTCGGAGCAAACTTTTGAATGACGGCCAATTGCAAAGGTGCTACAACCAATTCCAGCGACCACGGCTCCGATCCGCTTCCAATGCGACCGTCCGCCTGCACGAGAGAGCTCCCAGCGCTCAATTGGAAATTGCGTGTATCTACACCTTTCGAATGAATGTCCACCGATCCGGTTGCAATAAAAGGAAGAACCGTCGGTTCCTGAAGATGGGCTGCTAGCGACACCTCCTGCAGCGCCAGATCGGTGCCCTGGCCGTGAAATCCGCCTCGAAGGCTGATCCCTTGAAGACCCCAAGCCGAAGTGGGAGTCGCCCAGCGGAACATTCCCCCGTTCCATTGCACGTCTTCCACCTCGATTTCCAGCGGCAGGCCCTTCCAGGGCTCGGTGGACGGGGGCGACGGCTGGGTTTTCCCAAACATCCGTTCGATGTTCGTCACTCCGATGGCGTCGCGAACCAAAGACGTCCGGCCACCGTGGATCACCACCGACGACGCGGACACTTTCGGGCTCGTCGACAACAATCCCCAAAGCGAAACATTAGCATCTAAGCGTTGAATGGCAATGACGTCCGCTCCACTGGAATCCGTCAAACGAACGTCCGTTAGCGCCCACCGGTGAATCAGATTGGTCTCCAAACCGCCAATCTCGAAGTCCCCAGAACTCAACCGCCGATCGACTTCGGCCTCCAACACCGTTTTCAACCAGGCGTTGCCGCCATCCGTAGACACCCAGAACGCAAAACCCGCCGCTCCCATGGGCGGAATGGCCAAGGCGACCAACCAGGGCCATCGGCGTCGGCGTTTGCGCTCGGTCAAATCGCCTCTCCGATGGCGATGTAGAAATTCATCGCAAACGGGACCTTTCGCTCGGTGATGTCCCTCGCCCCTCGAGAGTACGAGAAAGCATCGTACGAACGCGGCAGTCGGTCCTCCGAGTCGCAGTTGACGTAGTTCACCGGACCCGCATCCTCCGGGTACAGCGGTCGGAACGCCAAATCCACGCGAAATGGCCCAAGCCCGGTGCTGTAGCGAGCGCCAACCCCGGCGCCAAACCTCAACGATTTGGCGCTCAGCGTGTCCCAACTTTCGGCAAGTAAGCCGCCATCAAAGAACAACACCGCGGCCACTTTCTCGTACACCTCGTACTTCATTTCACCGGACACGAGGGCGGAAATCGCCCCACCGCGCGGGAGGTAGGTGCGCTCCACATCGTAGCCTTGCCCTGGCTTTCCGGTGAAGGGATCGCCCTTGCTGGAGGGCGTATAGAGGCACAGGCAATCGTAGTCCCCGACACGGTTCGAAAAGAACCCGCGCAAAGCATCCGATCCGCCAAGGAATCCGCGCTCATTGTACGGAATCGGACGTTGATCCCAGGGTTGGAGCACTTTGGCGTACATTCGAGCTGCCACCCCCTCCGGCGCCAAGGCCCGCACCGCGCTTCGGAAAAACCTCGCTTTTCCATCAGGTCGTTCGAGCGCCTTAGACAGGCGAACCGGCGAAAAAATTCGATAGTTCACCGAAAATTCTGTATAGAAAAAGTCGGTTGGCGTCACCGGAATCGCTTGCTTGATTCCAAAGGTGGCATTGTACCCTCGCGTTGGCGAGCGCGGATCGTTCAGCCGATCGACGGTGACCCCCGCCCCAAACGTCCAGAGTCGGTAGGGATTTACAAATCCTTCGCCGTAGGCCGCCTGCGCCAAAAGCAGCGCCGTTCCTTCCAAATTGTCGAAGGAGGTCATCTGCCAACGCGGGCCGAAACTGACCACCACTTCATTGATCGGGCGCCAGTTGATGGTCAGCTCCACTCTCGGCTTCCAAACGGGAAACTGAGAGTCCAGGAGCTCGCGCTCAAAACTCCCGGTCAATCCCAATCCAAACCGCCGGTTTCCGAACATCCGAGGCGTAGAAACGCCGAGTTCCGTATTGAACACCGGAATACCGCCGGAAAAACCCTCGCCGCTCAGACCGACCGACCAACCGAGCTCAGCCTTAGCGTCCAACCGGACCAATTGGTTGAACAGATGAACGTGACGGTAGGCGGTCGTGAGGCGTGGCGTGACCGACAGGCCATCATAGTCGACACCGGTACCAAATCGGACGGTTTGAAACTTCGATTCCTGGACCTGGACCCGTATAGGAACGTCAACGACCGTTGGATCCGTCAAAATCGGCTTGACACCCACGACGGAGAAGGTCCCCAGAGCAAACAAGCGGCGTTGTCCCTGCTCCAACTTCGAGATCTTGTAGAGATCCCCGCTCTCAATCAGGATCTCGTCGAGGATCACCTCCTTCGAAACCTTGCTGTTCCCAACGACCTCAATGGGACCAAACTTGGTACGAATACCCGGCGTCGCCTTAAAGTGAACATCTACTGCCCGTTCTACCGGATAGGCGTCCGCGGTCATCTCCACCGCGGCGTAGGCGTGGCCGTGTTCTTGAAGCTGCCGCAACAGCAAATCGCGGGTTGAATAGGCATAATCGAGTACGTATGGTTCTCCGACTCGCAGATCACCGGTGCGACGTACCACATCTCCGAGGAGCTTCGTCGAGGTGCCAAGCCCGTCAATGTCAAAACTCCGGACGTTACTCCGAAGTCCAGGCTCAACCCGGCCTAGGATGTCCACGACTCCGGCCTTCCGTTTGGTCTGCGGACGAACCTCACGAATTCGCCAACCCTGAAACTTCGCGTCAAACCAGCCGTTGTGCGCATACCAGACTTCCAACCGATAGGCGTCCGACTCGAGCAATTCCGGGCGGTAGGGTTCTGGAATTCGAAACAGGCTGAAGGGCCACGTCAAAATTAGGGATGGACTGGCTTTTGATGCAACCTGCTTTCGAAGAATGTAGTCGCTCTGACCGGCGAGCGTGCCCGTGATCAGGTTGCCATTTCCGTCAAACTTAACATCGCGGACGATGTAGCCGTCCAATCGCTTGCGGGACGACGTGAGTCCCAGCCAACTGCAGCCCGACAACACCGTCATCAGGACGGCGAACAGCAGCAGGGTGGGCCGGGTTCCGCTCAACACGCTCTCCGAGCTGGGGCGTTCAGTCTACCTCAATCGACACCTTGGGGCCCCGTGGTTACGCCAACCCGTGGGGGACGGGATGACCGAACCGGTCCGAAAATTGCTATGGTTTCTTCCTTTCAATGCCGTGATTTCGGTCATTTTCTTTCTGCTCGGTAGCCAATGGCTCGATGCCTGGGAAGGATCGGTCACTTCACGCGCGCCAAACCCCCAAGGAAACGTTCAACTCGTAGGGATTCAACTAGAAAATGGAGAGTGGACGACTCGTCGATGGCCAGCCGATCTAGTAAAGGTACTTGACGTTATCACCGAAAGTCCGGTTGCCCCGCCCCTGGTGACCCCGGAGGTCGCTCCGAAGACGAAGAAGAGTCGGTTCACTTTGAGTTTTTCGGTGGACGTCGCCGGAACCGCCCGCTCAGTGCCCACAACCTCACCCGGGGCCTTTGCGTTCGCCATTTTGTCGTTCCTAGCGGGAATTGCGCTTCGAAACATGTACGTTTCGGGGTCACCCATCGACATTCAACCGCGCGAGCGCGTGCCGACCAAAGCGGGCCCTCGAACCGGTCAAATTCAACGGGCGCCCACCGTGAAAGCCGCAAAAACGTGGCCCACGGGCAAGGGCCGAGGGAAACGCTGATGGGAGGCGTAGCTGGGTTGGTGCATTTTAGCGGCGAACCCCCCGACCTTACGGTCGTTGATCGCATGTCGGCGACCTTGGTTCACCGCGGGCCGGATGCAGACGGCACTTTTGCAGATGGACCGGTCGCCCTGGCTCATCGTCGACGCCAGCTGAGCCCAGGAGGCCGTAAACTTCCGATGGTGAGCGATGACTTGGTGCTGTTGATCGACGGCAACATCACCGATCATTCAGCCCTCGCCCGCGAGTTTGGATGGTTTGACCCAAACATTGATTCGCCGGACGTCCTTCTGGAAGCGTGGCGTCGGTTTGGCGAGGACCTGCCGCGGCGGGTGGACGGTCATTTCGTGATCGTGATCTGGAATCGTCAGACTCAAACGCTGCATATCGTCCGCGACCGTATGGGGAGTCGGCCCCTGTTTTGGGCTCGTTCCGGCACCCGATTTGCGTTTGCATCGGAGCTCCCAGCACTGCTGGAGGTGCCCTGGGTCTCGCGGCAATTGGCCATGGAGCACCTGTCCGAGTATCTCTCGTTTCGGGTGGTGCATGCCCCAAGAACCTTGGTTCGCGACGTCTTCCAGCTCGAGCCCGCACACCAGCTGCGGGTGAGTTCGCGGGAGTTGGAGACTCGTCCGTATTGGTCGCCCGACTATGCTCCTCTAGGAACGCCGCGTCCCGACGATGGCGAGGTGATCACCTCCCTCCAAGAGGCCGTCGAGCGCTCCGTAAAACGGCGGCTAATTTCCGGTGTACCGACGGCACTATACCTCTCAGGCGGATTGGGATCGACCGCGATCGCTGCAGCAGCCCGACGAACCAACCGTTCTCTGACCACTTTCACGATCGGTTTTGCCGACGACCCCAATCCGGAGTCCCCCTTTGCCGGGCGCGTCGCCCAACTGCTTGGGTTGGAGCACCACGATGTGCTCGTTGGTTCAACCGAGCTTGCCTCGGCGTTCGATGACGCCGTCTCCGCGCTGGGGCACCCCGTCGGAAATCCCACGGTAGTCCTGCAATTGTTGATGGCGCGCGCGGTCGGCGCCCACTACCGAGTCGTGTTGTCGGGGGATGGCGGCGAGGAACTTTTCGGCGGTCGAATGCTCGATCCGCTCGCACGGCGCCTGAACGCCGCTCGGTGGTATCAAAAACTCCCGGGGCCCACCCGGCGCTGGATCACGCCACTTCTCAAACGCTCCCAGGCCGGGCGGGCGATCGCAACCCCCGTCGAACGGTACGGCTTTGAACTTGAACTTGGCGGTTTCGACCTGTTCTCCGCGGCGGAGCGTCGATCGCTGTTCGCCGACTCCGGTTTGGTCCGCCCTCGAGTGCGAAAAGAGGTGCTTGGACCGCTCTATGCGACCGTGCACACCGATCCTGTCAATGCCGTACTCAACGCCTACGTACGCTCGGGACTTCAGGAAGAAAGCCTGACTCGGGCGGATCGGACCGCGGCCGCAGCTGGCCTGGAGATCCGGTTTCCCCTTCTGGATGCGGAAGTATTCGCCATGGCGGCCGCACTTCCAGGGGAGTCCAAACTTCGGCGCGCCGGCGGATCCCTGCATACCCGTTGGCCGTTGCGGGCGCTTCTAGCAGGCGTATTGCCTACATCCCTGGTTCATCGCCCAAAACGCGGCTTGCCAGCGCCATTGGAGCCATGGCTGGCCGGACCTGGACGCTTGTTCTTCGATGAGCGGTTCTCCCATTTGCAACGTGATCCTCATCATCTGTGGAATGAAGGTGCCCTCGCAGCACTTCGCCGCAGCATTGCCGTCACTCCCGGCGCAGGTTCACGGGTGTGGGCGTTGTTCCTACTCGATGCCTGGATGGCGCGGTTTGGAATTCACACCTGAGCGCGGCGCGTTATGATCCACGGGTTGGGGTGTCTGACGTGTCCTATTTGGCGATCGCCCGTAAATATCGCCCTGCGACCTTCGATGAAATCGTAGGCCAGGACCACGTCACCCGCACGCTGCGCAATGCGCTCGAAAAGAACCGCATTCATCATGCGTTCCTGTTCTCCGGGGCGCGCGGGGTCGGGAAAACCACCGCCGCACGCGCGCTCGCCCGGGCGCTCAACTGCGAAAAAGGTCCCACCGCCAATCCCTGTGGCGCTTGCCCCTCGTGTTTGGAGGTCGGACTCGGAAACAGCCCCGACCTCATCGAAATTGACGGTGCCTCCAACAACTCCGTAGACGACATCCGAGAGTTACGGGACACCGTTCGGTATGCGCCGCAGCGCGGAAAGTGGAAGATCTATCTGATCGATGAAGTTCACATGTTGTCCAAAGGGGCGTTCAACGCGCTCTTGAAGACGTTGGAGGAGCCTCCTCCACATGTGGTGTTCATTTTTGCAACCACCGAAGCCAACAAGATCCCCGAAACCATCCTGTCTCGGGTTCAGCGTTTTGACTTCAAGCGCATTCCGATTGGCCAAGTGGCCGCTCAATTGCGTAAGATCACCGAGAGCGAGGGGGTATCCCTCACAGAAACCGCACTCCGGATGATCGCGCGCGCGGGCGACGGCTCGATGCGCGATTCACAGTCATTGCTCGACCAAGCGATCAGCTACGGCCTCTCCGAAACCAAAGAAGAAAGGGTTATTTCCGACAAGGCCGTCGTCGATGCCCTAGGTTTGCTTGATCGCAATGTGCTGTTTGAGATGTTGGAAGGCCTCGTTTCCGGGGCGCCGGATCGCTGCTTAGCCGCGATCGAGCGCGTGTACGAATTCGGGTTTGAATTGTCCGAATTCACCGCCGAGATGCTTGAGCTCCTTCGAAACGCGGCCTTTGTTCGGCTGTCCCCGGGGGCCCGCAAGTTCATCGATGCCGCCCCCGACGAAATGGAGCGGTTGGACGCAATCACCCGCGATGTCGACTCGGAAGTGTTGTCCCGGCTGTTTTCGGCCATGTTAGAGGTTCACGACCAAGTTTCGCGCGCCAGTCGGCCGCGCGTCGTCCTCGAAATGGCCGTGGCGCGGTTGGCGAGCACCCGGCCCGTGCAACCGGTCGCCACGTTGGTGAATCGCCTTGAAGATTTGGAGCGCCGGCTTCGTCAAAGCGGCGGCTCAGCGGGGGTTGGTGGGTTGAAGACCCCGCGAGCACCGCGCCCTTCGTCGTTTATGGAGCCCCCTCCAGGAAGCTCGGTGGCGACCACTCCGCATGCGCACTTTCAAGGTCCGACGGCCAGCGCACAGCCCACCGACAATGCGCCACCACCCGACCCTTGGGTGAGTTTTCAAGATCAGGTGCGCGCCATCGGATCGGGGGCACTGGCCGAAGCGGAGCCTCGAATCCGGGATGTTCGCTTGATGCTGCTAATGAACACCAGCCATGGCGCCGCGGAAGCCCGACGGCAGGCCCTCGGAAGCGAAATTTCGGGCATTCTATCCAGATGCTACCCGACGCTGGCGTCCATCGAGATCGTTCCGCCGGCCGAAGCCAAGGTCTTTCGCGAGCGCGAGCGACGCGAGGCCATCGAAAATGATCCCGCTTTTAAGCGGGTGCTGGACCGTCTCGGTGCCAGCGTCCAAAAACTTACCTTGTTGAATGAACCGGAGGGCTGATGTCGAACCCTTTTGATCTGAGCGGAATGGGCGGTTTGGGAGCACTTCTTGGCGGATTCCAAGAGCGGATGGAGAACATGCGCGCCAAGGCCGAAGCCACGGTTGTAGAAGGCACTGCCGGCGGTGGTGCGGTTAAAGTCCGCATGAACGGGAATTTTGTGGTGGTCAGCGTGTCGATCGCCGAGGCCGCCATGGGCGACCGGGAGATGCTCGAAGATTTGTTCAAGGTGGCCGCCGGGGACGCTACAGACAAGGTTCGCGATGAGCTTTCGCGGAACTTCAAGGACCTGACCGGCGGACTGCCGCTCCCCCCCGGCCTGGGATTCTAAGCTGTCTACGCCACCTCCGGCAGACCCTATTCGAAGGGCCGTTCAGCAGTTGTCGCGGTTGCCGGGAATCGGCGAAAAGAGTGCGACACGCCTTGTGTATTGGCTGCTCCGGTCTCCGGAAGGCACAGTCAAGAACTTGGCCGAGGCGTTGCTCGCCGTCGCGGAAGGTGTGCGCGAATGCTCCATTTGCTGCAATCTCACCGCTTTGGAGCCCTGCGCGATCTGCGCCGCGCACCACCGGGACGAAAAGCTGATTTGCGTGGTCGAACAACCCCAGGACGTCCTCGCTTTTGAGCGGTCGGGGGAGTTCCGGGGGACCTACCATGTACTGCACGGAGCGATCTCACCGCAGGACGGAATTACCCCCGATAAACTCCGGATTCGGCCGTTGTTGGAGCGCCTTCGCGATGGGCGAGTGCAAGAGCTCGTGTTGGCGACGGATCCGGACGTCGAAGGCGACACGACCGCACTGTATTTATCCCGGTTACTCCACGACATTCCGGTGAGGGTGACCCGGCTCGCGCAGGGGATGTCGGTCGGCACCGAGATCGAATATGCGGACGCGATGAGCTTGGCACGCGCGCTCCAAAATCGGCGAGACTTCAAGTGAAAATCCGACTCAATGGCGTGGATCGTGACGTCCCCGAGGGCTGCACGGTGGGCGACCTGCTGGCCGAGCTCGCCTTGAAGCCCGAGGGGGTGGCGGTTGCGCTCGATCGAAGGGTGGTTCCGCGCACGGAACATGCCTTTGTTCGCCTTACCACCGGGGCCGACGTGGAAGTGCTCCGCGCGGTAGGTGGCGGTTGAACGTTATTTTTCGAGACCGGTGGTTGTTGGTTATCGACAAGCCGCACGGCCTGCCCACACAGCCCACCCGCGACGGCGACGACAGCGTTTTCACCAGGTTACAGCGCCAGGAACCGTACGTAGCGTTGCACCATCGGCTCGATCAGCCGGCGTCAGGATTGGTACTGTTCGCTGTCGATCCTTCCGTCAATGAGGCGTTGACCGAGGCTTTTCGCGAGCACGATCTCGACCGCGTGTATGCGGCGGTGTTGAGTGGTGTACCCGCGGCAAAGGTCTGGGACCGACCGATCGAGGGAAAACCTGCCAAAACGCACGTGGAAGTCATCGGCAAGGCCTCCGGATTGTGCGCCGCCCGATTGACGCTGGATACCGGGCGAACGCACCAAATTCGGCAACATGCCGCTTTTGCGGGCACTCCATTGCTCGGGGATCGAAAGTACGGCGGAGAAATGGGGCGCCGTTGGCCGAGATTGGCGCTCCATGCATGCCAATTGGCGTTCAAGCATCCGATGACCGGCGCTCAGATCGCTTTGGAGGCTCCTATTCCCGCTGATTTGATCGAGCTGTGGAACCGCGCCGGTGGATCGTCAACCGATTGACGATTTGAGCTCGATCACATTGCCGTCTGGATCCCGAATGGCGCCCAAGCAGATCCCCTGAAAGGACTGTGGCTCGCCTAAAATCACTCCGCCGGCCGCCTCCAGTCGAGGCAACAGTTCGTAAACTGACTTTACTACCAAGCGCAGCTGCACCACATTGTCTCGGGCGATCACGCCCGCTGCAGAGCGGGGGATCAACCAGATTTCCACGCCGGCATGCGCAATAAAGAACTCGATGCCGCCCATGTCCATCGGCCGGAAATCCGCGCCGATCAGCACTTGGTAGAACACCCGCATCGCGTCCAATTCGGCCGTTGCGATGGTGATTTTATCGACTTGAATCAGCGCCTGCCCCGAGGGGAGAGAGCCGGGCACCCCAAAGCCCTGAAGTTACCGCTACCGTTGCTTCCTTTCGGACCTGGCGGGGTTCACAGGCTACAGTCCTTGGGACCCGACTCTCACCGCTCGAGGCGGCATCTGAACTAAAAAATGGCGGAGAAGGGGGGATTCGAACCCCCGTTAAGCTTTCGCCTAAACATGCGTTCCAGGCATGCACCATAAACCACTCGGTCACCTCTCCGGACATATGGCGGAGAAAGTGGGATTCGAACCCACGTTAGGGTTGCCCCTAAACCAGATTTCGAATCTGGCGCCTTCAACCACTCGGCCATCTCTCCGTTAACTTTTGGACGCTCGCAGCGATCGGAAGAATGTCCTTAGAACCTCTCTACAAGCCTCTTCCTCTACTCCGCCAGACACCGCAAAGCGGTGGTTCAGCCCTGGCCAAGCCGAAAGATCTCCAAGAGATCCGACAAATCCTCCTTTAGGATCGCTGCACCCGAAAACGCACCGCTCAACGCGAGCCAGCACCATCGCCCCGGCGCACATCGCGCACGGCTCTAAGGTGACGTAGATCGTACAACCTTCGAGTCGCCACGCCCCCAGGAGTTCCGCTGCTCGGCGGATCGCGATCACCTCGGCATGAGCCGTAGGATCCTGCGCTGTTTCCCGAAGATTGTGAGCTTCGGCGAGGATCTTTCCTTCGCGGACAATCACTGCACCTACGGGCACTTCGCCCAAAGCAGCAGCTTGATCCGCGAGTTCCAATGCTCGCAGCATGAATGGGTCTCGGGTGACGTCGCTCATGGCATCCGGGTGGTACCGGAGCCAATTGCCACCCCGTCAAAGATCGCCGGGAGGGGACTCCCGCACACAATTTATCCTGTATGCGCTGCCCCGCTGTGCGTCAACCCTTGTGGATGCGAACGGCTGGTTCTAGGATCCATTTTGGGGGCACCATGCATCATCACCTTCGGATCCTGTGTACGCTCGGTGCCCTGTTGTGGTTTTCCGACGCCTACGCCGGCACGGTTTCTTTGATGACCTCCGATGGAGTGGCGCTCCAAGGCACGCAATTCGGATCTGGAAAACACGGAGTGGTGCTCGTTCATGACAAGGGCCGCTCGCAAGAAGACTGGACATTTTTCGCAGAAAAACTCGCACAAGCTCCACTAAACGTCGTTGCAATCAACCTGAGGGGTCACGGCGCCGCCGCTTCCGCACCGGCCGCCGAGGATTATCCAAAGATGGTGGCGGATGTTGCCGCAGCGGTGGCCTGGCTGCGTTCCAAAGGCGCCACTCGCGTGGACGTCGTCGGCGCTGGATTCGGCGCAAATCTTGCATTGCAGGCGGCTGCTGCCGACCCGGGCATTGCCACGGCCGTGTTGCTGTCACCCGGTTTGAACCTCCAGGGGGTCACACTCTCGTCCGCGGTTGCCGGCTATGGAGCCCGACCTTTGCTGGTTGTAGCCAGCCAGGAGGACACCTACGCCCTTCGTTCGGGCACCTACCTCGAGGAGAAGATCCTCGGTGAAAAGAAGTTTGAACTTCTGGAAGACGCCGGCTCAGGGGTGAAGATGCTCAACCGCGCACCTGCGCTTGAGGGTCTGTTACTCTCTTGGTTAAACGGCTCCTATGAGCTGACCGCCGGCATCGGTAAACCCGACAAACTGAACACGGGCGACAGCACCTCCATCGAAACCAAGGGCAAGAAGTTCGGAGAACACTGAACTTATCGGCCGTCAAGGTTAATAATGGTGGTCTCGTTTGGGCGAACCAGCGCCACCACAAAACCTGATGGCGTCTCGATACTGACTTTTCCCGCGGGCCAGGGTTTCGCTCGCCGCCCCACCCGACGGTCGTCCACCCGAACATGGCGGCCACCTCGGACTTGCAGCATACCGTTCCCGAGACACAAGGAATTGAGCGCTTCTTTGGAGCTGGCTGGACCCATAGCGGTTGCCCGACGAAACACACCAGACTCATCCATCACGCGAATTCCAAGCACATTTCCGTCGATGCGTTCTACCAAGGCCAACCGATCCAGGCCGAGTTCGTGGGTGGCCGCCTGCCAGCACGCTACATCCACGCCACACTCTCTTTGAATGCCCGGTTTCCTCGACTTCACCCAGGCTCCGTCCACCACGTGGTACCGCCCCGACGCCTCCAGCGCCTCGGTCCAATCCTGAACAAACAAAACATCTCGAGGATCATCCTCGCTTTCGATCAACAGGCCAATGTGCGCGCGAACCGGCTCGCCCCACGCCAGGGTACAGATCCACCAACCCCACACGCCCATCGATCCCCCCGGGAGCACCGATGTCCCCCTTTCCCTCGCTGGTAACCGAGGTTGCGCACCGATGCCGTTCCGCCGGCGGCCGGGCATGGTTGGTCGGTGGTGGGGTGAGAGATCACCTTCTCGGCCGCGAAGTTCACGATTGGGATCTGGAAGTGTACGGGATCCCCGAGCCGGCCTTGGAGCGTTTGTTGGCGAAAATCGGCCCGGTTAACGCCGTGGGTCGCAGTTTTGGCGTCTACAAAATCCGAAAAGGAACGACTGAGCTCGACGTGTCGCTGCCCCGACGCGACAGCAAGGTCGGACCCGGACATCGCGGCATCGGCGTGGCCGGGGATCCATTCATGGAGCCGAAAGAAGCTACCCGGCGCCGCGATCTGACGATCAACGCCATTCTTTGGGACCCACTGACCAGCGAATACGTCGACCCTTGGAATGGTAAGGTCGACATCGAACGCAAAATCCTCAAAGCCGTCGATTCAAAGACATTTTTGGAGGACCCCCTCCGGGCGCTTCGAGTGATCCAGTTCACCGCGCGGCTGGATTTCGATGTTCATCCTTCGCTGTCGGCGCTCTGTGCGGAGGCAGCCTTGCATGAGCTACCCGCAGAGCGCATTTTGGGTGAATGGTCAAAGCTCCTGTTGCTGGGCGTGCGACCATCACGCGGAATTCAACTTGCCGTCGAAACCGGGATCTGGCGTACTCTCTTTCCCGACTGGGAGGCGGACCCACGTGCATTGTGCGATCCCCTCGATCGTTTCGCCACGGAGGTTCGCAAGGAAGTGTCCCCCGAAGGCCGGCAGTTGGCGTTGGCGCTGGTCGTCCTCATGCACGGACAAAGCCAATTTTCCATTGAGCGGGCGTTAACGCGATTGGGCATTCACCGGTGGGCAGGCTTTCCTTGCCGAGACAAAGTGCTCACCGCGCTAAAAGCCTGGAATATCCCGCTGAACACCGATACCGACCTACGGCGTGCGTCCGTCGACGCCGAGCTCGGGCTCCTGCTTCGAGCCAAGCAAATTCTAGGACAGAACGCCGCACCCGCCCAGCGAGCCGCCGAACTGGGCGTCGAATGGGCCGCGCCAGAACCGCTCCTAAAGGGGCGAGATCTGACCGGCTGGGGGGTTCCTCCAGGAAAGGCCATGGGGCAGCTCCTGGGACTCGTATACGCGATGCAATTGGAGGGAGCCGTGGCCAGCCCTGCGGAAGCTCAGACCGCGGCACAGCGCCTATTGCAAGAGGCAGCGGGGTAGACCAGCCGCCCTCTCCGACTACTCGAGCAGGGTGGGCGTATTGTCCGGATCACCGCAGAAGCAGTGGTCGACCGAACAATCGTAGGTTTCGGCCTCGGTTTCGCAATAGTCGACCAGGGCGTCAGCGCCCTCGACGTTCGCGCAATAGGTAACCTCGAAGGTCGAGGAATCCGGGATCATCTCCCCATCTGCATCGCGCGCTTCGCCAAGGATCACGCATTCTTCCGTGATGCCGTTGCGGATGTCGTCGCAATCGCCTTCGGCGAGGATCAACCCATAGGACAGTCGATCGTCGTCGAGCGGGGTGCTCCACGCTTCGATAGCAACCATGTAGCTGACCCCCGGGAGCGTGGCTGCCAACGTGCAGGATTCTGGGGCGCCACGGCCCGAATGCGCTCCGGTTCCGTTCAAACCTGAGATGGTGCATTCATTCAGCGTCAATGGAATCTGGTTCCCGAGGCTGTCTTCGTACCGGATCTCAAAGTCGCCCATTTTCTCGCCGGGTGAACCGCTGTAATACACGGCATACCCCGCGTACAAGTCTAGATCTCCGTCGTCGAACACATTGTCGGGGTAGGCCCAACGCGCGTCGTCCGAGCCGGCTTGGGGCGCCACTGATTGGTTCCAAAACACCAATTCGGGATCCACCCACACGCACACGGGGCCGCCCGTCCCTTCAAAAGAGAAGGTTACACCGCCTGGTTCGGCGGTACCCGTCGCACCGATCTCGCCGTAGATGACCGCCTCGTCGATGGAGGTCTCACCGTCGATCACCGTCGGCACCAACTCGCCCAAATGAACCACGCCAGGAGCGTCGGTCGGAGGAGCAAACAGCCAATCGCCCGTATAGTCGCAGGCCACCAAAGACCCAAACAATCCCGCCAGCACACAAAGACCAGAGGTACGCATCAGTTCACCTGCGCAGGAAAATCAAGAGTGATGGTGACATTCTCGTCGTCCGCTGACTGGTAGACGTACGGCGTGCCCGAAACCCAATCGCCCGAAGTAATGTACTTCGACGGGAAGTTCAGCAGATCTTCGTACGGCCGACCAGCAAAAAAGTCGCTGTTATAGGTGTCGTCCTTGTAACCCTTCGTCGGATCACAAGTATTGAATTTGTACGCGGATTCAGACGGCGCATCCATCCAACCCCACAGCGTAAATCCCTTCCCCGTTTCCTCATCCTGGAAATACTCCTGTTGCCACAGAGTAAACTCCGCGGCCCAGGTGCCATCTCCTTGATCGACGAAATCGAGGTCTTTGAGGTTGATGACGTCGTCTTCATTCCGATCGGTCGCCGTCAGCCGAATCTCCTCTTCGCTAGTATAGTGGAGGATTTCAAAGCAGGTTTCAGCGATGTAGTCACCGTTGGTTACCTCTTCGCCTTGTGCGTCCGAGATCGGATCTTCCAACACGTCGGAGAACCACGATTGCATAGCATCGAAGTCCACATACCTGCCCGAGACAACCCGGCACTGCAGGGATTCCATGCACGGGAAACGGATGTCACCGATGCTGGTGCCCCCATAAGGGAAAGTGTCCCCTGGAGTACCTTCTTCGAAGACCGGTCCTACTTCGGGGTACGGATACTCCTGAACGCCCTCTTCTACGCTCGGGTATAGCCCCAAGTACACCGGGCCGATCAAGCGAGGATCGGTGAGGGTTTCGGAGGAACCGTCGGAATGGAAGAAGGTCCGCGTCAGGGCTTCCTCTGGAAGCACCACCGTGCCTTTCATGTCCGAGATCTCAAGCCCTTCCTTGAAGCCGCATCCCGACAAAGCGAGTGCACCAACAAGACTGAGAGCCGCATTCAATTTGTTCGACATCGGTGTCCCTCGGGCGATCAAAACTGGTACCGCAGACCAAGTTGGAGTTGAAACGGAGCCTGGCGCTCGTAGATCACGAGGCGATTCTCGCTCGGGTAAATGAGGTAGGAGGCAGGGCCCGCAAAGTTGAATGGATTGGTGACCTCGACATCGGCGATCACCTTGCCTTTGCGGACATCAAACTGCTGCTGGAACTTGATCGCGGTGATCCAGGTGCCAGGAATGCGACCATACTCGCCGCGTGGACGAATGCGGAGGTCGTAGCTTCCGGTACTCACATCGCTCCAATACCCGCGATCGTATGGCTGGCCACTGTAGTATTCGACGCGAGCACCGACCGTTTGCGACCACGGATCGGTGGGGAGTTCCCAGCTGGCGTATGCCTTCACCTGATGATTGACGTCCGTGGAGAACATCGGCCCATAGTTGTACTGGGTCTGCGGATCGTTCAGGAACGAACCGGACAGTGCGCCTTCCGACGAGCCTACCGAGTTCACGTAAGAGTACGTCAGACGCGCGAACCAGCGATGTGACATCACCTTGTCGACGTAGACGTCCGCTTGCATGTAGTCGCGCTTGGCGATCTGGGGGGTGCGAAGGCGGGCGACAGGATTCAACACATCGCCGTACCGCGAACCGATGATGGCCGAACCATCCTCGTCGTAAATGACGTTGACTTCGTCGGGCTCGTACAGGAACCGGGTCATCTTGTAGGAGAAGTTACCGCCGACCGACACGTCTTCGATAATTTCCCGCTGCAGAAGGACCAGGAACTCGTCCACGCGCGGCGTGCGCAGCTTGTCGTGGGCCACGTTCGTATTTTCGCGAGGAGCAATGTCATACATCAAAGCTGACGTATTGACGAACCCTTGCTCGCTGGCAGCGAAGTACTCGCCAAGGAACAGCTTAGAGCCGTACCCAGAGGCCCGGGTGAAGCTCGCCACACCCAAGCGGCCAGTGTCATTGAAACGGCCGTAACCACCTGCAATCTTCGTCTTTTGATCACCGAAGGGATCCCACGCTGCGTACAAACGAGGCGACACCAGGCTCGCGTTGATGACGGTCTCACCGATGTCATTACGCATCACGGTGTTGTCGTAGCGCAGACCATATTTGATGGTGAGGTTTCGGATCGGTTTGTACGAATCCTGCGCAAACAGATTCCACTGGGAAGACGAGGTGCGGAACTTGATCGGTCCGGTGATCTCCAACCAATAGTAGTTCACAAAGGTCTGCGGATCGTAGAGGGTGGCATTCAGGTCGAAGTACCAAGTGTTGCCGCTGTAGCCTTGCAGCTGATCCCACACATTCTGGGTGGCTTCAGCACCAAACTTGAAGTCATGGCTGCCACCAAACGGATCGGTGATACCCAGCACGGACAACTTCGACGAGGCCGTGTACCGGTAGCGATCGTCGAAATAATAGTAACCGTAGTTTACTGAATCGAAGGCGCCGTTAATGCCGACACGACCCGGGGTTTCCCAGTCGATGTTGCCTTCTTGCTCGTCGGGCTCACACGGGTGGTACCCCAGCTTGGTGTCGTGGGTACAGGGCACAGCGCCCACTTCAATGTACGACTTCTGCGTGACAAACTGGGTGTCGAGGTTCACGTCGGGCGACAAGAACCACTGCCACCGCGCGCTGCCAACGTAGCCCCCCTGGGCCTGGCGGGCCTGGGCCTGAGGAAGGATGCGGGAGTTGGGGTCCTGCTCGGTGTTGTCGATCGACGTCGGATCGAGCTGCATGAACACGGTGAAGCGGTGATCCGCGTTCGGCTGAACGGTCAGCTTGCCCAGAATGTAGTGCCCTTCAAAGTCGCGGGGCTGGGCCACACCAATGTTGTTGATCAGCGAGCGGGCCATCTGGTAGCTGAAGATGAACCATGCGCGATCGCGAATGACCGGACCCGCGATCTTCGCCGATACGCTGAAGGTCTGGGAGTTGGAATCGAAACCGGTCGGTGCGATCTGAAGGCCGTCCGCGCCGTAGCGGGCATCGCGCTTGGCACCCCAGTTTCCGTTTTCGTAGTAGACGGCGGTATCGAACTCCAGATTGTTGGTGCCAGAATCGGTGACGACGTTGACCACACCACCCAAGGAGATTCCGTACTCGGGCTCGTACCCACCCAACAAAACTTCAATCTGCTGAATGGCGTCGTAGTTAAAGTTCAGCGAGAAGGTACCGGTGACCGGGTCGGTGATGTTGACGCCGTCCAACATGTAGGTGTTTTCGTTGTAGGCGCCGCCACCCATGTTGGGGTTGCCGCCGGCTCCGCCGGTCACGCCTGCCGCCATGCTCACCGCACTCTGGTAGGTACGGCCCGTGGGGATGCTCTGCAAGAACTCCTTGGTGAGGACTTCGCCGCGCGTCACGTCTTCCACGTCTACCGTCTTGCGCTTGCTTTCGATTTCGATCACTTCCGCGGATCCACCCGCTTGCAGGACAACCGAAACCGTCTCGGTGCGGCCAATCAAAACTTGCACGCCACTTATCGTGACCGCCTGGAAGCCATCCGCGCTACCCGTGATTGAGTACGTACCCGGAAGAAGCGACCGGAAGCTGTAGTCGCCGTCGTCTCCGGTGACCGACTTCTGGTCGCCACCGATGGTGCCGCTGGGCGAGGACAGGACCACCGTAGCGCCTGGAATCGGCAAACCATCGGCATCACTGACGGTACCCGCAATGGCCCCCGTGGTGTCGGCGAACGCCGGAACGGCGGAAAGCAGCACAAATACTGCGGCCAACCAGGGAAGTATACGAATGTTTAGGAGGATCCGGAGCATGCGGCAATGTCCTCAGTGCGCAGAAGTCGACATCTACCGCCGACTTCCGTTTTGTGTGCTGTCTCGACGAAAGTCGAGTGCAGAGCAGCGTACGGTTAAAATGCTGACGGCGGAGCGTCAACGGAGAAGGTGCGACTCAGTTCGGACCCGTTAACACACGATCGTCGAATCCCCACCCAATTCGCACCGCTTGACGATCCATCGAAGCGGATAAAAGATCTTGACCTGCCCGATCCATTCTGCCGTGCTACATGCTGACGGCTCTGGGCCGACGTCTACGTCGGCCCATCGAGGGGAAACGATGCTAAAGACATTCGCTCGCTCGATCCTACTAGTTGTGCTGACAGCCACCGTCACGTCGATGGCCCCAGCGCCGGCGCAAGCGACCTCGCTTGCACCACTGACCATCGAGCAGATTACTGACGCTTCCACCTACATTGTTCGGGGCACCGTCCTCGACGTGTGGACGGACCAGGATCGTCAGGGAAACCTCTGGACGCACGCACGCATTTCGGTCGCCGAAGTTCTAAAAGGTCCTGACACTCCATCTGAGGTAGTGGTCGATACTTTCGGTGGCGTCGATGGCTCAGAAGCCGCATATGTTTCCGGATCGGCCCGGTTTTCCGAGACCGAAGACGTGCTTGTGTTCCTGGATCAGGCGCGCAACGGTCGCCTGAGCCCCGTTGGAATGAATCTTGGAAAGTTCACGATCCGCCGGGCCCCCGGAGAGACCCGCAAATACGCGGCCCGGGTCACGCTGGATCCGCGAGAGCACTACGATGCACGGTTCCTCCCCCATCCTCCTGCGGATCATAGGATGTACCTCGATGAATTGCTGCCAACGGTGGAAGGACGACTGGAACAAGGGTGGGACGGCAAACCTATCCCCGGTCTCGCTCCCGAAAAATTGAAGGAAATCAACGTCCCCGCTCGGAGGATCCGCTGATGCGTCGCAGTCTTACTCTCGCCACCCTCCTGGCGGTCCCACAGGTTGCATTCGGATGGGAGTTGACCGGCTGGGCATGGGAAGCCGACCAACAACCCCTCCACTACGAAATTTCCACAAACCCGGAAGACTCGGTCGCGGAGGACTACCCACCAGTAGCCATTCACGCGGGTTTCCAGCAGTGGATCGATGAGGCTCCCTGCAGCTTCTTAACCACGAATTTTGATGGATTCGTCGAAACCGGCGATGAACAGGAAAATGCCAACGATGGCGCCACCCAGTTCCTGTTTGACGATCCAGGGGACAACCATGACGCAGGCGTACTCGGGGTCACCGTGTGCCGCAGCACAGGCACCGTGTACCGCGTGTTGGACGGATTGACAATTAACCGCGTTCGTGGCTGCGATATCGTATTCAACGACAACGTTGATTTCACGAGCGATGAGCTGATCGCCGACGGCGACTGCAACGGTGAAACCAGTATGCAGGCGGTTGCTACCCACGAAATTGGACATTTGTGGGGCATGGACCACTCTTGCGAAGATCCGGGGAAAGGCGGCGGACCCTGCTTTGACCCCATCAAACTCGAAGCGACGATGTACTGGACGGCCGGCGCCTGCGAACCGGATCAGTCCACGATCAACTCCGACGACATCGAAGGCATCGAGTCTTTGTACGGCCCTTATGCGTCGATCCAGTGCAGCAACGAGCTGGAGCCGGACGACCCCAACACCATCGCGTTCGGTGTTGTCCCATTCGATCTGAATTGCATCGCTAGTGCCGACGATCCCGACCAGCTCGTCGATGCGACTTGGCACTGGGGCGACGGCGACGAGTCCACGGGACTTCAGACGACACATGAGTATACCGAAGGCGGAAACTACACCTTAGCTGCAACCATCGAAGGTCACGATGACACGTGCGGTGATTGGACTCGTACCGCCCGACGTATCGGCTATGTCCGCGCCTGCGATGTACCCGAGCCCCAATTCACTTACGAAGCCAAATCCGGTTTCACCTACGATCTTCTCAACGAGACGGATCTGTCGGTGTACGGCTGCATCTTCGATGTTCAATGGGACATCTTCGATGAATCCGGCGAAAAGCTGGCCTCGCTGAAGGCATGGGAGCCTCAATACACGTTCCCATCGTCCGGTGAGTACCGAGTGGTTCTCAATGTCGGCGGACCTGCCGGCACCGGTGCGGCTGAGCTGTTGATCAACGTCAGCGGCGCGAGCGGCTGCAACACCACCGGCGCAGCACTCGGCGCCATCGCATCGGTGGTAGCGTTGATTTCTGTCCGGCGCCGCCGCACGGCGTGAGTCCGAGGATACTTCTTGGGATCCTGACGATCGCGGGCTGCGCGAATCGACCCGCTCCCGTACCGTCAGCGACCAGCGGAGATAGCGTAGCGCTTTCCGCTGGTTTTCCTTTTTTGGCGTTGGAGCTCCCC
>SYKL01000178.1 GCA_005797785.1 Pseudomonadota bacterium
GCGGGAACTGCTTGGAGTGCGCGCATGAGGATGCCCATCTGCCAAGGAAAGTTGATGGTGCGCCGTTTTCCTTCGATTCCATCGGCCATGATTTGGGCAGCCCGTTCAGGTTCCATCAAAAACGGCATTTTAAAACGGTTTTTGTCGGTGAGCGGCGTGCGCACAAAGCCTGGGTGGATGGTCGTGACGATGATCCCTTGGGGTCGCAGTTCAGTGGAAAGGGCTTGCATCATGGTGGTGACCGCTGCTTTCGAGGCGCCGTACGCACCATTTCCAGGAAGGCCGCGATAGCCGGCCAGCGAGCTCACGGCGACGATTTGGCCTGACTTGCGCTCCATCATGGCAGGAAGAACGGCCTCAAATGCGTACATGACGCCGTCAAAGTTGAGGCGCATCAGGTCGCCGATCTTTTGGGCGTTGAACCGTGCGCCGGAGGTGACGATCCCCGTTCCTGCATTTGCAATCACGATGCCCGTCGGGCCGAACTCTGCCTCTAACCCGCGGATCGCTGCGTGAACTGCCTCGCGGTCGGTGACGTCAGCGGCAGCGACAGCGGCTTTTGCTCCCGTTGCCCGTACTTTTTCGGCGACTTGTTCGAGCTGTTCCTTTCGACGGGCGATCAGGCCGAGGGAATATCCACGTCGACCCAGCTCAATGGCCAGATATTCGCCAAGGCCGCTGGAAGCACCGGTGATCACCACATGTCCCATGGACGCCCCCTTCTTCGCTTCTTCTGCCTATGGTGTGCTTCCACGGAGGTCCAGCGCGAAATCGGTTATGGAGGAGGGGAGGTGGCTTTGGTTCAGAAAAGGGCACCGCAGGGGTCCGCCCGCCCTGCATTTGTGTCCGTCGCTCCGGGTTTTGAGCCCGCGTTGGTGCGGGAGCTGCAGGAGATCGGTGTGCAAGCGACCGAGGAGCCTGGGGGAGCTGCGTTTACGGCCACGGCCGAATCCCTGGCGTTGGTTCATCGTTTCAGCCGTATTGCTGGAAGGGTCACCGTGAAGATTGGAGCGGGCGGTGCCGGCACCCTGGAGGAGCTGGCCCAAACCGCGAGAAGTATGCCGTGGAAGGACTATATTCCGGCCGGTCAGCCCGTCGCGGTGAAGGCCACGGCGAACAAGAGCCGCCTGCATTTTACCGCTACGATTGGGAAGAAAGTCGAACTGGCGATTACGGATGCGATGCGCGGGCCGAGGCTGTCCGGACCTCGGCCTCCGCGTGAGCCGGCGCCGGTGATTGTCCGCGTCGAAGGAGACCGAGCTTCCTTCTTTTTGGACGCTTCGGGCGAGCTAATGCACCGCCGGGGGTGGCGGCTGGATTCCGCCAAAGCGCCGATTCGAGAAAATTTGGGTGCGGCGATTCTTGCCGTTGCCGAGTGGGAAGTCGATGAACCGTTGGTCGATCCCATGTGCGGATCCGGCACTTTTGCCATCGAAGCCGCGGGAATTGCGTTGGGGGATCCCCCGGGAGATCAGCGTTCGTTCGCTTTTTTGAACTGGCCGAGCTTCCCCGCGAAGGTGTGGCCAGGGGCGCCGCGATCGCCACGGCCGAAGGGAATTGGGGTGATCGTGGCGTCCGACCGTGATCCTGGGGCGGTTCGGGCGACCACCGAAAATGCCCGCCGCGCCGGGGTCGCCGCCCATATCAAGGTGCTCCATCGGCCGTTTGTGGAGCTCGAACCGCCAGCTCGGACAGGCCTAGTCGTGATGAATCCGCCGTATGGCCGTCGGATTGGCGAAGGGGACTCGTCGAACGCGGTATTTCGCCACATTGGCACGGTGTTGCGGGAGCGTTGGAGCGGTTGGCGGTTGGCGATCTTGATTCCGGATCGTGCGCTGCTGCGAGATCTGGGCATTCCTGTGGAGTCAGCCCTCTTGTTCTCCAATGGAGGTCTGAAGGTCGGCTTGTTCATCGGTGAGGTTCGGTGAGCGACGGGCGCAAAGGCAGCCTTGATCGGGCGTTGCCGTGGGCGCTCTGTGCGCGGCGCCGCAGCTGTGGCAGACTGGGTCCATGTCCGACGCAAACACACTCACCCCTTGGCACTCCTTTCCGCTAAAAAAGGCGGTTTCTGGCGACGCCGTGATTGGCTCCTTTGGAGGCCATCCGCGAGGCATTCGGGCGCATGAATGGCCACGTTGCGGCGTTTGTGGCTCGCCGATGTGCCATATGGCGCAGCTGGATGCGGGCCCCTGGCTCGACCTCAACGGTAATGCGCGTTTGACGCTGTTCATATGCCACGCCACCGGCGGCCAGTGCGAAGACTGGGATCCGTGGAAGGGCGCAAACAAAGCGTTGATTCAGAAGAAGCGTGATGACTCCATGTTTGACGGCCCCCCCACGGTGCGGGTGTACCGACGGGTGGCGTTGGCGGTCGAAAGCCCGGTAGACGAGTACGCTTTGATGCAGAAAGCGAAGGAGCAGGGCACCACGCGTGAAGCCATTGAGACGCTTCGACGCGACAAGTTGGGGGGCGGAGCGGTATGGCTTCACCAGGACGATACGCCCAAATCGCCGAGTGGCGGTTCTCCCATGCGCCTGCTGTTGCAGATCACGACGAACATCGTGGCTTTTGATATCACCCCTGGAGGGATGGGTTGGGTGTTTCAAGACCCCACCGATCCGTCGGAAGGCTCCGCCCGCATGTTGTGGCAGGGGGGATAAGGTCGGTTCCAACGCGTCAAGGGGCCTCACCGTAAAATAGTTGTGTACACGACAAAAACTGACGGTAGATTCTGTCACCTTTGTTCTGGGGTATTCTATGAATCGCTCGCTGTTAGCCGCCCTTGTTTTGGCTCCTTCGACCGCGTTTGCATGGGAATCCGAGTCGCAGCCCGTTTCGTTCACTGACGACTACGACGTTTTCAATAGCGTTGAATACACCACGGGCGTCCTGCCGAATGGGAGCCCGGTGGGCGTGCGCTTCACGATCGACACCGACGGCGGTGTCGCAGCCGAGGTGGATGCGGTAAGCCAGCTTTCTTGGCCAGAAGCGGTGGTTCACGAGTTGACGGCGGCAGAGGGCAATGCATTCACGCTGTTCACCACGCTGACCGCCGATGCCTCGGTGGTTGTCGATTTGTGGGGATATACCGGTACTTGGTCGATCATGAGTGAGTCGATCGAGTTTGAAGGTGAGTCCAACTTTGACTCGTTGTTGCTTCCGGGCGGTGAAGTGGAGTCCGCTACGGTAGAAGCGCTCGACGTAGTGTTGGACACCTTTGAATATGAAATCGAGATTTATGCAGGCGTTTCGATCGCTTTGTACCTGGACATTTTCCCGTTGGTAACGTCGACGCTGCGGGGGTTGCACATCGACACGGCGGATACCTCGATCGCGACGGCGGACGCCACCGCGGTGTTGCCGCTGCCAAACGGTGACGACGGAGAAATGGAGCTGGAGTCGACCTATACCGGCGAATACCACTCCACGCTGGATGCGGTTTTTTTGCCGCAGATTGCGCTTTGTGCGCCCTTTGTGGGCTGCTACAATGTGGCAGAATTTGAAGTTCCGTTCAATGTGGTGGACACCATCGAACAGCGGACCTTTGAAGAGTCCGAATATACGCACCCTCTGCCGGTTCTTGGAGAATTGGACAACAGTGTGGATGTCGGCGAATTCCTGGTGGGCGATGGCGACACGGTGGTGATTTCGCTGGACAGCATTGGCATGATGACGGTGGAAGGCACGGTTAGCGTCGAGGGAGAGGGCTTTCAGGTGTTCTCGGACGATTTCCAGGCCGATCCTGGAGGGTCGGATGAGATCGTGGTGGAATTCGAGGCTCCTGGAGTTGGGGAGTATGAAGGCGTGATCACGCTGGAGACGAACGATCCACGGCAGCCGATTGTAGAAATCACGGTCTCCGGCGAAGGGTATGAGGAAGAAGAGGAAGAGGTAGAGGATACGGATACGCCGGCGCAAGGCGGAGTTTCCGAGTCGGTGGCCGTGGAAGGCTGCGGATGTTCGTCTTCAGGCGCGGAAGCGATGCCGTTCATTGGGGGACTTATGGGCCTGCTCTTCATTCGCCGCCGGAATAGCACCGTTCGGAGGCCATGATCCCGTTGTCACTTGCTCCGCTCCTTGTGTCTTAGCAACCGAATAGGTTGATGAAGCCGGGGGAGGCACGGAGTTCTTTCGCTCCTAGATCCGACATTGTCGAGATCGTGGCCGAGCACGAATCCGTGCCTCCCTTCGGTCTTGCATCAGCTCGA
>SYKL01000179.1 GCA_005797785.1 Pseudomonadota bacterium
CGCCAGGCCATATTGGTTGGCCGATCCTCGACTAAATCCATGAAAAATATGGCCATGGGGGGCAGCTTTTCCCGATGCGACCCGATCCGCCAGGACTTCGTCGAGCGCCAAATAGATATCGTTGACCGACAAATACCCGGTATCCGACGCCGCTTCCGGGTCATGGTATTGCAGCGCGATCAACCCCACATTGTACCCCCCATCGCGCAACTCTTGAACCCGCGGATACCACCAATAGAAGTTCTTTTCGGCGAGCTCGCCTGTGCCATGCAAGGTCACGATGTACCGCGTTTCTTCCGTGGCGCCGTCCGGCCAGACCCACGCCGTTGCCCAGGGGCGCTCTTGAAACAGGCTTGGGTCCTGATTTGCGCCCATCAGGCTCGGATACTCGAGGGCACACGTCTCATCGACCGGAGCTGGGCAGTCGCAAGGAAGCTCGGGATCGAAACAGGCCGGGGTGAACGGCTCCGACTGCTCCGGGCAATCGTCCGCTCTGGACGGCTCTAAACACTCGATGCCATCGTCCGGGCCTTCGGTCAAGAAGGGTTCGTCCCCCGTCTGGCCATCGACGCAACCGAGCGCCATCCACCACCACATTGCCCCTCCCCCGCATTGATGGCCGATGACGTCGGCCTACGCCACTACAAATCCGCGCATTTCGCGATTCCATCCGCCCGCGACCGCCAACAGCAGCGGAATTTCGATCCACGCGTGCATGGCGGCAGCGATCCCGTACACCTGCCTCGCTCCGCTAAAGTCCGTCCAATAGCCGATCATCAGCAAGACCGTCCCCACTGCGACCGCACCGGCAAATGCCGTGGGGCTCGGCCACCGCAGGCTCGGCTGCGAAGGAAGATCGCGACCAATCCTGGGTAGAAGGACGATCGTGCACACATAGTGCACCAATTGCCCGTACACCGCCGCCTGGAACAAGTGCGTCGCCCAGGGCTGGCTGTGCCAATCCTTGGCTAAATACGCCTGTAAGTGCGCCGCGAGCGGCCCAGGCGTGATGGGAGAAATGTCGGGATTTCCAAGAATCCACGGCTGTAAAACGCCGCTCGCAATGAGAACTGGCACACCGAACATCAACACCGCCGCCAGCAGCAAATACCGACGGCGACCGGGCCCCTCCAGCACTTCAGCTAAAAACCCCATCGGAGTCAGGTTATGAAGAATCGCGAGCACCGACATCAACACTGTCGGAAACACGACCGAAGTCAACGCCAACACGCCTGCACCGAGTACCGCTGGAATTTTCTGCCGGAATGTCATCGCTGGAAATAGGACGATCGGAGTACCGGCAAGTGCTATTACCAATCCGATTTCGAGGGGGCTGGTCCAAGCCTTCGGCGCGCCCAACACCCCCGCTGTCCGACTGACAGCCACCAACACCAACAATCCAATCAAGGTGCGGACCGCTCCAAACAGCGGTTTTCCAAAGCGTTGGTCCACATAGCGGAACTCATAAGCCACATGAGCCAACCCAAACAACGCCAACGACACCGTGTAGGTGCCCAACGGCCACGCCAACACCAAGCCGATCGCCGCTACCGACGCCGCGATCCAGAGCGCGATCACCGCCTTTCCCGCCGACGACGAAGGGCCAGCAACGCCAACAAAGCACCGCCCCCCACTGGCGCCACCGTTGCGCACCATACCGAACCCTCCGCGGGAGGCGCTTCAAGAACGCCGCTTTCGTCGGGTTTGCACATCACCTCCTGCCAATGCCAGGGGCTCTGACCGGTGCGACAAACCGAGGTCCAACCTTCGGATTCCAAGGTTTCGCACGTCTCTCGGTGCACCGTCGGTCCACCTTCACGATCGGTGCTGCCTTGGCACGTTTTGGCTGTTCCCGCACAGCGATCGGTCGTGCACGTTTCAACAAAACCCGGATCGATCTCATCGGCCGTCGCCACGCACAAGACCAACGCCCAGATCATTGCTTCCTCTTGCGTTTTGCGAGCACCAACAACAGCGCGGCGATTCCCACCGAGACCATGGACATCGACCCAAACCCATTTTTCCTGGTCGGAGGCGGAGCTTCAAGAACCCCCGCCGCGTTCGGCTTGCACAGCACTTCCGTCCAATGCCAGGGACTCTGTCCCGTGCGACAAACAGACTTCCATCCATCGTTTTCGAGTTTCACGCATTCGTCGCGGTGAACAATGGCGGGGTCGGGGTGCTCTGGTGGCGCTGCCCCAACCCGGTCCATGTACCCGGTGCAGGTCGCAGGCTCGCCCGCACAGCGGCTCACAAAGCAGGTTTCCACAAAATCCGGATCGAGCGCATCCGCGTAAACAGGTTCAAACCACCACATCAGGTCACCACCGGCTGTTCGCGCCATCGCAATCCGATCAGAAGCACCAACCCCAACAATACCGCCGGAAAGCCCTCGGGGCCGGACGCGCAATGGCCCGTGGTTGGAGCGGGAGTGGACGTTGGAGAAGGATTTGTTGCTGGCTTCGGAAGCACCGCGTAATCGGGAAGTTTCGCATCCGCCGGGCCGCAATACCGTTCGTTCCACCAACGCCAGCCGCCTTGCTCCCGGCACAGGCGAACGAAACCCAGCGCTTCCAAAGCCTCACATCGGCTGCGATCGGTCGGTTGTGCGTCGCAAGCAGCGGCCACTTGACCCGGAGGGCACGCCATTTCCGGCGTGCACAGATCCGGCCCCGAATAAGGAATGTCGGCCAAAGCGGCCACGGTCAGGAACGCCCAGACGATCACGAACGCCGCCGTCGGAGCAGCCCCAACAGCCCAATCCATGCGAGACCAGAGGAGGTGCTGCCGGCCATTTGGCAGCGCGATGGGGTGGCCGAAGGCGCTGGATCGGCGGGTGCCGGCTCGGACGCCGGAACCGTGGCAGCCGGGGGTGGCGCTTCACCCTCGCAGAACACCTCGGAATACACGCTCGCCCCGCGGGTTCGGCACGCCTGCTTCCAACCAGCGAGTTTTTCGATCGCTTCGCACTCTTCGCGGCCCTCCCAGCTGGCATTGCATACTTTCGACGGCCGAGATCCGCAGACTTCGGGGGTGCACGATTCCACATACCCGGGCTCCACCAAGTCCGCCCAGGCCAACGACAGCCCCAACGCGAGGATCACCATCTTCCCTCCACTCGCGCAGGGTACCGCAAAAGTTCGGTTTCACACAAGAGCCTGAAATCGTAAAGTGGTTGACGATCTGCAGCGCTGGCGGTGGGCGGGCTGAGAACTACTTGGAGTTCCGTTCAAACAAGAGCGCCAACCCCCGCAACGTCAGGTAGGCGTCGACCTCCTCGATCACCGCGCTCTCGGTCGCGACAAGATTCGCCAACCCTCCCGTGGCGACCACCTTGGGCGAACCACCCAACTCCGCCTGACACCGCTGCGCCAGCGAATCCACCAGGCCTACGTAACCAAAAAACAGGCCTGATTGCATCGCGTGAACCGTGTTTTTACCGATGGCGGTCGGTGGACGGCTTACCTCCACGCGCGGCAGTTGCGCGGTTTTCGAAAAAAGCGCTTCCTCCGATATTTTGAACCCAGGAGCGATGGCGCCGCCAACGTAATCCCCGTTTTCATCGACGCAATCGAAGGTGGTTGCAGTTCCAAAGTCGACCACCACGATCGGTGGACCCCATTTGTGAACGGCGGCGACCGCATTCACAATCCGATCCGCCCCCACTTCGCGAGGATTGTCCGTTCGAACCTTAATCCCTGTCTTCAGCTTTCGGCCCACCACCATCGCATCGCAGTTCAAATAGCGGCGGCACGCCTTTTGGACTTCGTACAGCACCGAGGGCACCACCGTCGAGATGATCGCCCCTTGAATGTCCGCTACCGCGAGCCCCTTGTGCGCAAACAGCTGCAGCATCAGGATCCCGAACTCGTCGGTGGTTCGAGCGATCGTGCTCACCCGAAAGGTCGTATGAACCTCGAGTCCGTTCATCAAACCAAAAACGGTATTCGTGTTTCCGACGTCGATCACCAGGATCATCCGGACCCCCTGCCGAGTCGTTGGGTTAACATCGGGAACCGGCCCGGCATAGGAGGGTCAGAGATTCGAGCCGCGGAGAGTGGAATGCGACGGACGATGGCGTGGGCACAGGGTTCGAGAACACTTTCCAGCTTTCTTTTTGCGCTATTGCTGTCCTCGGGGCTATCGCAGCCGGTGGCGGCGGCACCCGCCCCCCCTCCCGCCATCCCGACCTACCAAGGGCCCGATACCGTCGAAGTGGACCTGCTCCGGGCTGGCAAAGAACCCGTCGCGCGCACCCGCATTTTTGTGCAAGCCCTGCTTCCGGATGGCGAACGCGGCCTGTTTATGGTCGACACCGGCGCCTCCATCTCGGCCCTTTCCGAAAAAACCGCGACCCGACTCGGCCTATCGATCGAGAAAAACTGGGGTTCCGTTGAAGGTTTGGGAGGACGAGCTCCCTTCCATCGGGCGGTACTTCCCACCCTGCAGATCGGCGACATTCACCTCGAAAATGTGGACATGGCCGTCGACGTCGCGGGAATGCCCGAAACTGCAGGTTGGATGCCATTGGACGGGATCCTGGGCAACAACGTGTGGTCGCAATTCGTCATGGAGATTGACTATCCCGCCGACAAGCTCGCTCTGCATCGTCCAGGGACCTGGAAACTCCCTAAAAATGCCCAACCGATGCTGTTCGAAGGCAATGCCGTCTACACCTCGATCACCATTGAAACGGAGTCCACACCTGCACAAGAAGGCACCCTGGTCGTCCAGATCGATACAGGTGCAAGCGAACTTATGCTTTCTGGTCCGAAGGTCCTGCCTTTTGAGACGACCACCGATGTCTATACCCAAGGGGTCGAGCCGGTATACGGCATCGGCGCGGCGGACACCCTTCCTCCCAGCGTATTCCTTCGTGAGACGCGAAGAATTCCCTTGGATTCGGTCACCTTGGGCGGAAAAGAGGTGGAGGTCGATTGGTCGGCGCGCTGGCTAAACTACACCCCGGGTCTGGAGGTCGGCCCCCGCGGATTGGCCGGTTTGGCCGGCCATGAACTGATGGCTCCTTACGTGACGGTGTTTGATTTCCAGGGTTCACGGTTTTCACTGACCAAAAGCAAACGTCGAGCCCGCAAAATCGACGGCCACGAGGTGTTGCTTGCGCAGGACCTCGAAAAATACGGGGACAACCCTTCCCGGTACCTGTTTCGCGCCAAGATGTTCGCCGCAAAACAGGACTGGAAAGAGGCCTCTCGGCTCCTGGAGTCCTTTCTGAGCAAGGCTTCCGACGCGCCGCCCAAGGATCTGGGTGAAGCGACGGTACTCCTGGCGGCGATGCGCCGACTTGATGGGGATCTCCCTGGAGCCTGGAAAGCCCTCCAAGGCATGTCCCCTTCCGATCTCGTCCAACAGGGCGAAATCATCGCGGCGACGAACGGTCTGCTTCTCGATGGGCACGGCGCGGACGCTCTGACCCTGGCCAACGCGGCGATCGAGGCCTACACCGAGGCGTCCGTGGGCGAAGACTACGACGTTCGCACCGCCGCCGACGGGCACGTGGCCAAAGCCGACGTCTTGTTTGCGGAAAAGAAGTTCGAGGAAGCCAACGGGGAGCTGCTCCTGTCAGCAGAAATCCTCGATAATCCCGATGCACAGCTGCTGCGCCGGGCGCGCATTGCGCTCGCCTCGGGCGATCGGTTTGGGGCGATGGCCCACATTCGCCGACTGCTGCAGCTCTATCCGTCCAACGGGCAATACCTCTGGTTCTACGCCACCCTACTTCAGGATCCAGGCGACCAAGACGTATTTCGGGCCGACCTGGATGCGGCCATGGCGCGGTTGCACCCCACCGACCTCCCGCTCGATTACCTGGTTCAGTCGTACCATTTGATTGGCGACCAGGACGAAGCCGAAAAACGCATGCACCAAGGAATCGAACGCGATTGTTCGAAGGCGCCCGATGTGCCCTCGCTCAACAACTGCCAGGCTTGGTACTACGCGATGGGTGGGGTCGAACCCGACAAATCGCTCGCTTTGATAACCAAAGCGATCGCAGCCGATCCGCATCGAAGCGACTTTCTCGACACCAAAGCGATGGTTCACCTCGCTCGAAGAGAATACGACCTCGCTCATCAAGCCGCCGTCGCGGCCGCGCGATTATCCCCAGACGAAGTCTACATGTTATGGCAAGCCGAGCGAATTGGACAAATGGCGACCGCACACCCTTGACCGTCGCCCACCGGATCCCATGGATGTGACATACTGCCGACCGTTCGATCGGAACGCGGAAGCGCCTTGTCAGCCAACACCCGACTGTCCAAAACCATGGCCTTTCTCCTTCGGCACCGGCCGGAAGTGGGAGGACTTACCTTAAATTCCCAAGGATGGGCGACCGTCGACGATCTGTGTCTGGCGCTTGAGAAACTCCTGAAGTTTCCAGTTTCTTCGCCGATGATCGAGCAGGTTGTCATTGACAGCAGGCCTCGACGATTCGAGCTTCATGACTCACAAATCCGCGCCATACGCCGCGAACAAGAAAAACGCGATCAAGATCAGCGCCGCGTACAGCCGCCCGACATTCTCTACCACGCGACAACCGCAGACCAGATCGAAAAAATACAGAAAGATCGTTCACTTTCTGCCGGCTCCGATCGACATGTGTTCCTATCGGCCGACGAATCGCAGGCTTGGAGGGTCGCCCACCGTTTGCACGGTACACCGGTGGTTTTATACGTGGACGCGGCTCGGGCGCGTCGGCACGGCGTTCGTTTCTTCCGAAACCGGCGGAATGGCCTCTATCTTTCGTCGCCGGTTCCCGTCGCGGACATCCTTAACCTTCAGGAAGGATTTGCGGAGCAGATTTCGGCGGGAGGAATCCCTGTTTCCGTTGAAGGCGAGGAGCCGCGGGTGGCGCTCATCCGGGTGTCACGCAAGAGTGGCGTGACTTGGGAAGTCGCCAAAGGTAAGCTTGAACACGGGGAACCACCTGAGGTTGCGGCTGTTCGGGAAGTACAGGAGGAGATGGGCGTCAGCGTCGACCTCAAAATCACCCGCAGCCTGGGGATCGTGAGGTATGGTTTTCTGGCTCCAGGAGGACTTCCCCGCCTCAAAACGGTTCATTTGTACTTGATGGAACCCGACTCGCCAATGCACGAGTTTCTCCCCGCTTCAGCGGAGGGAATCGCCGCCGTTCGCTGGTTCTCGCTGGAGGATGCGGCAAAAGCCGTCACGCACTCCAGCCTGATCCCCTTGATGCGCAAGGCGTGCGCCGTTCTCGCCGCTGAACCCGGATCAACCAACCCTAACGAGCGTTTCTGAGGAAGTCATGGAAGTTCACCTTCGCGGTTCCAGCCCCTGTGCCACAGTGGCAGCGATCCTGTTGATGACCAAAGCGCGCCAACTTGGCCTGCATCTGTTCGTTCGGCTGGTCGGTGACCCCTCCGACATCGCCGTATTGCACGGCCCCGCAGTGCTCTTTTCCCCGGTGCTCGCTTCCTGTGGCATCGGCCGTGACCTCGGTTCGGGAGCAACGGTGGTGGTTCCCGGCCCCCCCGATGAGGCACTCAACCTTTCGCTTTCGGCCAACGGTGTCGACGGTTGGTTCCGCGTGGACCGCAACGGCCGTGGCGCACATCCCGCGACCCAGGCGTATGTTCGCCTGTCCCGCGACGCCCGGGTTCCAGCACGAAAATTGGCCAAGGATCTCCGCCGCCTAATGGAAGTCCTCGGAATGTCCACAGATCCGGCCATTCTCGACGTGTTGTTTGGTGCGCCTACGCCGCCGCTCACTCGCCTGTCGGTGGCTTTGCGCGCCGGACGCGCACTTTCGGGTGGCCGCGGCGAACCCATCACCCGATTTCTTTCGGGTGCTGGCAACACCCAAACTCCCGTTTCCCCTGACTTTGAACCTGAAGCCTTTTTCTCGGACCTGCGCGAGGGCAAATTGCGCTGGCTGCTGGACGGCTTGGGGCCCGCCCTCCGGGATGCCGGCGAAGAGTGGTTTGAAGCGGCAACACAGCTTGCCATCGAAGACAGCGGCCGGGATTTGGCGCTGTTGCACGCGATGGCGGAAATTCTATCGCACCTCTCGCACCTGCCTAGTCACTCGATTCTTCCCCCGCTTTCAGCATCCGATGACGCCGTCGCGATGGCGTTCAAGGTGGGGCTATCCGCCGTCGGCGACGAAAACCCCAGCGCCCAACTCCGCCAGATGTTCCAGTTTCTGGGGGGAAAATACGAAGCAACGGCCACGTACGCGTACGAGGCCCCCCAGGTGCCCCCACCGGCCGGTGCCGTAGACCGCTGGCGATGGTTTTGCGATCAGGCGGAACAGGGCCGCAAATGGGCCGACGAGCTGTGGCCGATCATCATCGATCCGCCACAATAAGGCCCCGCGACCGAGGCGTGCGCCCAGGTAGTAAACCGGTTGACTATTTGCGCGCTCAGACCGCGACGCGGCAGGCGGCTTCCACATCCTCCACCGTCTTTGGAATGTCTGCGGTCAAATTCTCAAAGCCGTCATCGGTGATCAGAATGTCGTCCTCGATTCGAATGCCGATTCCGCGCAATTCGGGGGCAACGTCCATATCATCCGCAGGAATGTACAGGCCCGGCTCCACGGTCACCACCATGCCCGGCGC
>SYKL01000180.1 GCA_005797785.1 Pseudomonadota bacterium
GCCGCACAAATCGCCCACTGGGAGGTTCGGCCCCAGCCAGGTGACCCGACATCCCGCCAACGCCAACCGCACCGCCACCACCAACAGCGCGAGATCGTGCAGCTCGCCGGGCGGCGTCGTACAAGCGACGGAAACTCCGCCTACCGGGCCGGTTCCCAAGCTGTGGAACATCGCCATCAACTGCTCTCGGCAGAAGGCGGACGCGAAATGCTCCTGTGCAACGGAGATTTCTCCGCGTTCCCAGGCGTCGCCCACCTCTTTGAGAATCGGCACATACACTTGGTCGATCGCCGATTGGAACGAAAGCGACGCCAGTTGCGGTGCCAACCGATCCGCCGCCTGACGGTCGTAGGCGAGAAGATGCTGCTTTAACGCCGCCCGCAACCCATTGAATGCACCCTCGACGTTGGCCCGGATCGGCGGGCTCGCCTGAGCAGCGGACGATTGTCGTAATTGATCAACCGCTTCGCCTATTTTCATGCCGCCGTCGACGAGCGTTTTGAGCGCACGCAGAAAAGCGACGTCCTCATCGGAGTATTCGCGGTACCCCGACGACGACCGCGCCAGGCTGAGAAGGTTATAGCGGCGCTCCCAGGCCAACAAGGTCCCGCGAGGCACACCGGTCATCGTGGCCACCGTCTTTACGCGGTACGACATTGTGCCTCCCCGGGACGAGCAACACCAAACCCCAACATTCCCGCCGATCCTTCCACGATCGCCGCAAACCGCTCCAACGGTGTCAGCACGGTGCGTCCCGCCAATGCATCACCCCCCGCCGCCAAAAGCTTGCGTCCGATCGCCCGATATCCTCGGGCAGCCACAAAGATTGCCCAGCGCGCCCGCCATGGGAGGTACCGCATTCCCTGGTCCGCATTTGCATAATGTACCTCCGCCAACGTCAATACATCGCGAACCACCCGCGCCACCGCCTCGCGATCCGCCGCCCCCTGCACCAACGATTCCGGCAAGATCCCTTCCGCCAACAACCGACGTTCCGGGAGGTAGATCCGATCGATTCGCGCGTCCTCCGCGACATCGCGGGCGATGTTCGTCAACTGCATGCCGATCCCAAGATCGACCGCCAGCGGCAACGCCTGCGGATCGCGAACCCCCAGCATGCACGCCATCATCCAGCCGACCGTTCCTGCCACGCGATAGGCGTATTTCCGCAGCTCCGCATCGTCCTGCACCCGCACCCGGTGCAGATCGGACCTCACCCCAGCGAGTAGATCTTCTGCTACATGCTTAGGAATCGCGTATTTTTCCGCGATGCTAAGATAGGCCGCCACCAACGGGCGAGCCGCGGCACCGCGAAGTTCGTCGGCGATCTCCGCCAGAGCGGACGCATTTCCCTCGGTATCGGCCAACTCGTCCAACTGTCTACAGAAAGCATATACAACCGCGACCTCGGCTCGGATGGCCGCAGGAAGGAACCACGAAGCCATTCGAAAGGTACGTGCGTGCTTCTGAAGCACGAGCGAGGACTCAGCGACCAGCTCTGGGGCGATCACTGTGCCAACCGAAGTTTGGGATGCGGAAGCGGAAGCGGAAGTGGGTTTGCCGGACGTTCCATCTGCTTTTCCATGACCTTTGCGCTGTTCAACACCCCCGGTACCCCGGCGCCAGGATGCGTGCTCGCCCCCACAAAGTACAAACCCTGTACGTCCTCTGCCCGGTTGTGGTAACGGAACCACGCCGACTGCGAGAAGATCGGTTCAATGCCGAAGGCCGCCCCATCCACCGAACGCAACGGGCCTGCGAAGTAGCGCGGATCGACCGACGACAGCGAAACGAGGTTCTCCTTCAAACCAGGCAGTTCTCCTTGATCGAGGAAGGTCAGGATCTTGTCCAAATACCGCGGCCCCTCTTGCTCCCAGTCGATCCCCGAACGCTGGTTGGGAACTGGAGAGAGCACATAGAAGGCCTCATGTCCCGCGGGCGCCAACGTTGGATCGGTCTGGGTCGGCGCATGGAGGTACAGGGAAAAGTCGTCGGCAAGGACCTTCTTGTGAAAGATGTCGTCCAACAGTCCTTTGTAGCGCGGCCCAAGCAGGATAGTGTGGTGTTTGGTGTCCGGGTAACGCTTTTTGGTCCCAAAGTAAGCCACAAACAGGCTCATCGAAGGTTTGCGCCACGAAATGCGGCGATCGCTGTGGCTCGGGCGGTGCGCCGCGTCGATCATCTTGGTGTAAACCCAGGATGGATCCGCATTGCTGACCACCGCAGCGCACTCGATTCGCTCGCCGCTTTCGAGACGTACGGCCACCGCGCGCCCGTCCTTGACCTCGATCTCCGAAACAGGACAGTTCAGCCTGGTTTCGACATCGATCTCTTCCAACAATTGGACAAGTGCCTTTACTATTGAATGGGTGCCTCCGCGCGCAAACCACACGCCCCACTTGCGCTCCAGCCAGTGGATCAGCAGGTAAATCGAGGTGGTATCAAAGGGATTTCCTCCCACCAACAGCGGCTGAAAGGTGAAGGCCTGCCGGAGTCGTTCATCCCGAATGAACGACGACACCAATCCAAACACGGTGCGATAGCTCTTGAGCTTAAGCATTTGCGGCGTAATTCGGAGCATGTCCGACAATCGGTCGAAAGGGGCATCGGCAAGCTGCGTATAGCCCACATCAAAGATCTCCTTCGACTGTTGAGCGAGGCGCCGGTACCCGTCCACATCGGCCGGATTGAACTCGTGAATCTGCGCGAGCAGTCGCTCTTCGTCGCCGACATAGTCAAACGCGGAACCATCGGGGAACTTCACCCGATAGAACGGATCGACCGGCATCAACTCGAAGTAGTCGTCGGAATTCCTCCCGACCAGCGAAAACAGTTCCTCCAACAAGTATGGAGCAGTAATCACCGTAGGACCGGCATCAAACCGAAATCCATCCCGCTCGAAAACCGCCGCGCGGCCGCCGGCCTGCCCGTTGGCCTCCAGCACGACCACCGGGTGTCCCATTGCGCGACGGCGAATCGCCGCCGCCAACCCACCAAAACCAGATCCGATCACAACCACGGGTTTCATTTCGACACCTTCAAGGTGCGGCGCACCTGTTGAATAAGTTCCAATGCGAGACGATGAACCTCAGGGATCGACCTTAGAAAACACGAATTGCGGGTCGCCAACTCCATCGCTTCGATGCGGGCCTGAACCGCTTGCATCGCGCCGCCGGCCCGAAACCGCTCAATAAATGCTTCAACCGCCACATCCGGCGTCTTGTGCCGTGGCAGACCGAGCAACGCCAACAGTTCGTCCGAATCCCCCGGGTGCAAGGCCAGATGTGCCACCACGACCGCGCTCACTTTGCCCTCGCGCAGATCGTTGCCGCGAATGCCGCGCCCCTTGTCTCCAAACAGGTCGAGAAGATCGTCCTGCAACTGGTAAATCTCTCCCAACCTCAAGAATTCGTCCCCAAGCC
>SYKL01000181.1 GCA_005797785.1 Pseudomonadota bacterium
CCGAAGGTCTTCAGCGCCAACCACCATGGGCCAGGCATGAAAGGACCGTTCCAACCGCCCGCATACAGGGTTGCCATCATGGTCGACATCAGCACTACGCCGATATACTCGCCGAGAAAGAACATTCCGAACTTGATTCCGGAGTACTCGGAGTGGAACCCCGCGACGATTTCACTCTCAGCTTCGGGGAGATCGAAGGGAGCACGGTGGGTTTCGGCGATAGCCGCGATAAAGAATAGGATGAACCCGAGGAACTGCGGGACGATGTTCCAGACTTTTCCTTGGGCCGCGACAATGTCGTGCAAATCGAAGCTTCCGGCCATGACGACCACGCCCATGAGGGCGAGACCCATGAACACTTCGTAGCTCATCACTTGGCCTGCCGCGCGAAGCGACCCGATCAAAGAGTACTTATTGTTGGAAGACCAGCCAGCGAGGATGACGGTGTAAGCGTTGAGCGAGGACATCCCCAAGAAGAACAGCAAGCCGACATGAAGAGGAGTGACCGAAACATCCGGTGCAAGCGGGATGACCGCGAACGACAGGATGCCGATCACCATGATCATGGCGGGCGCCAGGATGAACACGGCCTTGTCCGCGAAAGGCGGGACCCAATCTTCCTTGAGCATGATTTTGATCGTGTCGGCGACGACGACCCCCATGCCGAAGGGGCCGACGCGGTTGGGGCCTTTGCGATCCTGCCAAACGGCCAATGTACGGCGTTCCAGCCAGATCATACCGGACATCGCGGTGACCACCGTGGCCAGCAAGGCGCCGGCCACCAAAACGCTCCAGAGAACCGCCATCATTGCTGGATCTCCCGGGTGACCGAAATCTCGGAGGGCAGCGCCAGCGCTTCGGCGGCGCCGTCCACCTCGATGCCGACCACGCCCTCGGCCATGCTTTGATCGGAGATCACGTGATAGTCCTGCTCGTTCCAGGTCCATTGCGATCCGAAAATCGATGCCAGGGAGGGGTTCACCCTTACTGCGAGAGGGTGAATCAATTTTGATATCCCCTCTGCGCGTCGGCTTTGTTCCTCGGATCCGAAGACTTGGTACAGGGGCACTGGAGTTAGGGCGCGCTTTGCCACTTTTCCAGGAGGGCTGGAATACGGCAATTGAGCGGAGCCTTCGACCAATCGGGCGCCGATTGGCTCGCCGCGCAGCGGGCCGCCGATCTTGCTCTGGAATTTGTTGACCGCTTGGTTGGAGTTCCAGTTCGGAGCCCAGAAAAACGGCACCACGGTGGCGGCGGCCTTGCTGGTGAATCCTTCCATCGAAAACGCATATGGGGATTCAAGGTCGGTGGCGGGCTTTTGCTCGCTGACGTTGATGTTGGCGTTCATCGCGGTGCGGCCGGAATACCGGGCGGGCTGGCGCGACAGCTTCAACCCTTGGACGCGGAAACCCGAATAAGGAGCGGCATGAGCGACGGGCGCTAAGGCCGGGAAGGCGATGCCCATGGCGTCGACCAGCGCATCGAAATGATCGGGGATGGAGCGGCCGGCTTGCGCGCCGATGTCGGCGAGCCATTGCCAACTGCTGCGGATCGGCGCCGCCGGAACGTACACTTCGAAAAATCGCTGAGCGCGACCTTCGAAATTGACGTAGGTGCCTGTGTCTTCAGCGAAAGGAGCCGTTGGGAGCACGGCCTCCGCCCAAGCGACGGTGCGATGCGGAAGATGGTCGATCGCGAGAATACGAGCGCGCTCGAACAGGCGATTGATCTTCTCTTTGGGCAGGCGCCGGTAGAGATCGTTTTCGAGCACGAGGATGGTATCGGCTTCTCCAGCTTCCACCTTGGCGATCGCTTGGTTGAGCGATGCGGCGCCCAGAGTGGCAAGACCAAAGCTGTTGGCCTCGGGCAGGAGGTAGGAGAGTCCAGGGTTTTTACCGAGTTTTTGAAGCGCCATGGCGATGTTGGCGGCCGCTTCGAGAATACCGGCGTGTCCCAGATGAATGCCGGACACCACCACGGGGCGCTTGGACGCGGCCAATTGGTGCGCGAGTCCAGCGGCCAAAGCGGCATCTTCGTCGGAGAGGCCGGCGACCGGCGGCGCTTCCGGATCGAGCGCGTGGGCGATCGCAAACCCGAGCCGCGCAATTTCGTCAGGGTTGGCGCGCCAAGCGAGGGAGGCGGAAGCATCCAAGCGGGTTCCGCCCGGGAAGGCGATGAACAGCTGGCCCGCTTGGCCGATGGTGGCAGTATTCAGCGGTGAATCGTTCCATTCGGGGACACCGAGCGCAGCGCCGGCTTCATCGCGCACTTTGCGATGGCCGGCTTGCCGCAACGCCAGGGCGACGCGCGGAGCGGTGTTGCTTGGATCTTCGCCGAGGACCAAAGCGCAGTCCGATCGCTCGATCTCCTGCAGGGTGGGGGTGCGCGGTCCGTCGCGGAGGATCTGCATCACGCGGGTGGTGAGGGCGTGTTCTTCGGCGCCGATCCCGGCAAAGAAAGCGTCGCCACCGACCAGCTGCCGGAGGGCGAAATTGGATTCCAGCGAAGCGCGCGGCGAACCGATGCC
>SYKL01000182.1 GCA_005797785.1 Pseudomonadota bacterium
CCCGAGTTGCATGTGCAGACCTTCATGGGGTTTTTGACGTCAAAGAGCGGCTCCGAAGAGCTACCTTTCGGTCGGTCACCAGTCTCCCGGTCACCTGTATGTAGCTATTGCAAGCGCCGTGCCAACTCCGAGTGGAGCCCTACGCACGGAGCGAGGCGGGTTTTGACTCTACATCCATGGGAAATTAAGATCCCATGGACGTCGAACCATCCGCAATAGACTGTGGATTATTCTGTGGGTATTTGAAATAACATGCAGAAATAATGCATAATTCGCGTGGGATCCGTGAGGCTTGGATGGGAAATGAGTTGCACGACGACCCGGATGCGCCATCGTGCTACCTTGAGTGAGGAGCGCCCCATGTGGTTTCTGTTGGTTGCATGCCATCTTCCGATACTTCAGACCGAGCCTTCGACCGTCGCCGGCCCCAAAGAGTGGGAGCAGTTTGTGAGCGACCCGAAGGTTGCCGCTTCGTATGAGCGCTTTAAGACGAAGCTGCAAGACGAAGGCGTGGCCGATGTGGTTCCCGCCTGGCATCTCTGGCGCCAAGGTACCGACTGGCAGAAGTTGTCGGAGCCGGGTTTTGCCGTTCCTCCCGAAGATTCTTGGGGGGCGATCGTTCCGACACTCCAGCTGATTCGTGAGGAGGTGGTGCCTGTCGTGGGGCCGGTGTTCGTCGTTTCCTCCTTTCGCACCGAGCGTTTCAATCGACGCGCCGGCGGGGCGGCGGGGAGTCGGCACAAGTGGTTTGAGGCGGTCGATGTGGTGCCGCAAGAGTTTTGGTTGCGCGAATCGCTCCATGGCGAACTTATGGCACTCTGGAACGTCGATGGTCCGCGTTGGAATATGGGTTTAGGCCTGTACGGTGGCACGCGTTTCCACGTGGATACCCACCGGCACCGCAAGTGGTAGACTCCGGTTCAAGGGCGGGGTCCGGCGTTGGAAATCGAAAATCTGGTGTTTCAAGGCGGTGGAGTGAAGGGGGCGGCGTATGCGGGCGCCGTGGACGTGCTCGATCGCTCCGGGGTGTTGGCGGGGGTTCGCCGGATTGCCGGCACTTCGGCCGGCGCCATTACGGCGTCGTTGTTGGCGGCTGGCGCCGACAGTGACGGCCTAAAAGACTCGGTTGAAAATACCAATTTCGGTTCTTTTTTGGACGGATCCTGGAGCATTTTCGGCGACGCGGCGCGTCTCGTGTCCCATTTTGGGATTTATCCGGGCGAGCATTTTGCGAAGTTGCTTCGCGAGCAGCTCGCCCGATTCACCCACGACCCAGAGCTCACCTTTGCGCAGCTTCGCGAAAAAGCCAGGCGAGAGCCGACCAAATACCGAGACTTGTACGTGGTGGCGAGCAACATCACCCGTCAACGCGCGGAAATTCTGTGCGCCGACAACCACCCGGACATGCCGATTTGGCTGGCGGTACGCACGTCGATGAGCCTTCCGTTGTTGTTTGAAGCGGTGAAGGTCAGAGACCACGTCTTCGTTGATGGGGGTTTGGCCTGGAATTTTCCGGTCGACCTCTTCGATCACGACGAGCCCCACGAGGGCCAGCCGCGGGGCGGAAACGCGCGGAATCCCAAGACCCTTGGGTTTGCGTTGCTCCCAAAGACGTACATTGAGGCTGAAAAGGCGGACGGCGCCCCACCCGCTGCATCGACAGAGTCGTTGTCCAGCTTTCTCGCGGCCTTGGGGGGATTCATGTATGAAACCGCCAACCAGCAGCATTTTCACCCTGATGACCTTTCCCGCACCGTTCTGATCGACGACCTGGGTGTCAGAACCACGGATTTCAAAGCACCCAAAACGACGATCGAGGCTTTGATCGAGAGCGGTCGCCGCGCCACGGAAGCCTACCTTGCCTCCCAAAATGCAAAGGGTTGAACGGTGGCCCTGTTTTCTGAGCTTCGACGAAAAGCGTCGTATTTCTTTCGGCATCCGCTGGTCGGGCTCGGTGTCGCCCTGACGTTGATTGGGTCCAGTGCGGCGGAAGTCGCCGAACCGTTGTTCAGCGGCGAGTTGAAGCTGGATCTCGGCGCAGAGCACGGCGTGCTCTTGTTTGGTCTAGCCCACGGAATGAAGAGTTTGTTGGAGTTTTTTGAAGGGATCGAAAAGCTGGGGCAGGTGGAGGCGCTGACGGCCGGGCTCCCGGAAGATCCGCAGGAGCCGGGGAAAACGGACTAGGGTTGGTGGTCCGGGCAAGGTTGCGCGCCGGGTGCTGAGGCGTTGGCAGCCATGGAAGCATATTCCTCCGCAAGGGCTGCAAGCTCCGCTTGCAACTCGGCTTCGGTCCACCAGCGCCCGGCGATCATGACTCCGGCGCGCTCCTGGGCGTTCGAAACCGACTCTCGTGGATCGGCCTCCAAGAGCAGCAGGTCAGCACGATAACCCGGTTCGACCTTGCCCACTTCGAGTTCGAGGCCCAGCGCGGCGGCGGCCTCAGAGGTTGCAGCATCCAAGGCCGCTTGGGGCGTGAGCCCGGCCTCCACCAGAAGCTCAAGCTCCTCGTGTACGGAGAAACCGTGGTTGACGAAGGCATTCCCACTGTCGGTGCCAAGGACCACCGGCGCGTCCGCCTCGACCAAGGCGCGCGTGAAGCCCATGAGTGCATCCGTGTAAAGGTCGAGTGCGTTAATATTTTCGTTCGGTAGCGCAAAATCCGGATTGGTCCACACGGCGCGCCGGTCCGGATGAACGTACCTCATGTCGTCGGCCGACATCCATGACTCCTGTTCATCTTGGGTGCCAAAACGGTCAAATACCACCAAAGTGGGCGTGTTCCAGACGTTGGAGTCGGCGGCGAGTGCGGCGAGCGCATCGACTTGGCTCGGATCAACGTTGGAGATGCTTTGGAGGAGAGCTTCCGCATCGTAGATGTTGACCGGGGTCGCGGCGTGGCTTGCCACGTCGACGAAGCCGTCCAAGTGCTCAATCGTGGTTTGAGAGCTTTCGAGCACTTCTTCGTAGGTCACCGACCAGGGGACGTGCCCCACGACCGGGAGGCCGTTCTCGGCGGCTGCCTCCAAAGTGGCCAGCCAACCCTGTTTTGTTAGGCGGTTGTAGACTTTGATGGCGTCGTAGCCGGCATCTCGCTGGGCCTGAACGACCTCGGCGGCGGTGTCTGTGTTGGTGACGATGTCGCTTCCGGGCCATATGGGATTTGCACCGTCTACAATGGGGCCTGAGGTGTAGAGGTGGGGGCCCAGACGTTCGCTGGATTCGATCTCAGCTCGCCATTGAAGTTGCAGGTCGTCGCCGAACAGGTTTCGAACCGAGGTGACGCCATTTGCGGGGAACAAGGTAAGTTCACCTGGGTACCATACATGAGTGTGCAGGTCGATCAGGCCGGGCATGAGGGTGCGGCCCTCGCCATCGATCGAGGTATAATCGCCTGTCAGCGGCGTACTGGTGTCCAGGACTGCCTCGATACGGTCGCCGTAGACAACCACCGTCGCAGGAGCGGTGTTTTCGGCGGACAGGACCAACCCGCCTTCGAACACGATGGCGCCGCCCGGAACCACGTACGGCTCTGGCGCCTGGCACGCGGATCCGAGCGAAAAGGAAAGAAAAACCAGCTTTTCTTTTGTTGGCATGCCGGCGTCTCCAGGCGAGGCGAACGACGGCGTTCTAGCCTTGGATCTAGGCATGCGCGTGTTGCAGAGTGTTTGGATGCGAACAGTGACGCTTACAACACCACGATCATCAGCTGTCCAAGCCCATACATCGGAATGTCAACCGTAAAGTCCTGCCGGCTCAACCGGATGTCCAGGCACTTGTTGAGCTCGGGTGGGATCGGCTGCCCCGGCGTAAAAAACCGGGTCAAACGTACGTGTGGCGTGCCGGTCGTCTTGAAGCAAGCCGCCATGACGTTGAATACCTCATAGGCGTTGCCGCGAACCGGTTCGTCCACTTTGTTGGCCTGAACCATCTGTTTGGCCTGCATCGCCGGAATCATCGCCAGTGCCGAACCCGCAAAAGCGGCGAAAGCCGCGTCTGCCATCGCCACCACACACAATTTTCCCTCATCCGAAAGGTACTCCGCCACGCAGTAGGTGCCTGGCTTTGCCGTAAACGGGCGTGCTGGCTGCGTGTTGACGCGGCGGTTGATCATGCCGTTCAAGAAGTCGTTGATGCCTGCGGCCACAGGAAGAATGTTCTTTTTCGTGTACACGCCGGGGGCTGCTTCGGCGTGCAGCGCCGTTTCCACAGGTGCACCGGACTCAATCTGCGCAAACACCGCAGCGAAGGTGTCGGAAGTGAAGGGTTTACTGATCAAAAACGCGGCCCCTGCCTCCGCCGCGGTGATGCGCATTTCTGGAGTGCCTTCAGAAGTGACAAATCCGAAGGTGATCGGATTGCCCTCGGCCCGAAGGGCACGGAGAAACTCGATACCCGTCATTTCCGGCATGTTCCAGTCGCTCAGCACGATGTCGATCTGCGGATTGGCGCGAACCGTCTCCAATCCGTGTTTGCCGTGCTCTGCTTCCATAGTTTGTAGGTCGGCAATTCCCGCTTGGCGCAGGGTGCGATTGACGATCTGGCGCATCACCTTGCTGTCGTCGACGATCAGAACATTCATGGATCCCTCACCCCCCTTGCATAGATCGGGCGCCACTGCGCGTCCATGGCCTCTCCGATCGTGGGCTTAGCGGTGGGAAAACTAGGGCCTGTCTTCAAAATATGTAGCACTGACTCCTTGTGGATCATCGCGAATCGTGTTCCGATGGAGAATGGATCGCTACGAATACCCAGAAAACGAATGGTTAAAGCTTGAAGGTCTGCTCCCCGCCCGTGCGGTTCG
>SYKL01000183.1 GCA_005797785.1 Pseudomonadota bacterium
ACCTCGGGTTTACCATCCAAACCAAGCGCGCGAATTCGTACAGCTTCTCCGTGCTTTTTTCCGGAGACTTGGGTCACGAGTTGGTCGAGGTTGGCGACGGCGGTGCCGTCGACTTCGACAATGCGCAGGGAAGGCCTAAGTCGGTACTTTTGGGCCGGTCCGCCATACCACTGGAAGGCCACATACACGCCACCGGGATTCAACCCCTGCTGCATCGCAACTTCGGGGTGCGCCTCGTGCAGGATGGCGCCGGCCCAAACCACAATTCGATCGGTACCATTGCCATCGAGCGGCACCGTGTCGAAGGTGACCTTTTGGACGGCGCCCTCGCGAGCGAGGCGGAAGCTGATTTGGGGAAGCGCCGAGAACGACTCGAGTTCGCCGATTTTGGATACCGGCTTTCCTTGAATGGCCAGGACCAAGTCTCCGGTTTTGAGCACGCGCGAAGCCGGGGAACCGCCCCAAAGCCGGCTAACGACCAACGCCGTGCGGGCGTCGGGATCCAGAGAGAGCAGCGCTTGAATTTCTTCGGCGGGCAACCCGCGATCGCGCGCGTCCGCCAACGTGATCCGTCCAAACTCGGCGCCCAAACCGTAGTAAACTGGAGCCTCGCCAGCGACCAACGCCTCCACACTGGGTTCGATGTACCGTGCAGGAAGGCCATACAGCGCCGCATTGCCGGATTTTGGGTCGCGGAACGAGGCCCAGCTGGCCACCGCTTCACCCTGTTTGTTCACCACCACCCCTCCGAGAGAGGGGCGGGAATCCTCGATGGTGAACACTTCGACATTGGAATCTCGAAACCGGGGGGTCGGTGGGATCGGGAGTCCCAATTCGTCAATCTGCTTTACTTTAGTCGCCGCAGACACCACTTCATTTTCTCGGTCCAAACCCACCTGCCAGACCGGATCGCCGACCTTGGCCGGCCGGGAGGACCAAACAATAGCTTGCACCGGAGTAGATCCGATCTGCTTCGGATCGTAGGCGAGGATGGCGAAGTTATGCGTTGGGTGTAGATACACCAATCGCCCTGGGATGCGCAGTACGCCGCCGAACGTGAGGGTGATGTCGCCCAGTCCGACGGGAACGGTATCGCGATCGACGAGGATCAACCCCTTCTCCACGTTGACGATCAATCCTGTACCGGAGAAACGGGTGTCCTTGATCCCCGCAGTCATGTGAGGGATATCGAAATCGACGCGCACGAAGCTGGCGGCCAGTTTTTTCGCCATTTTGGTGGGCGCTGCGGGAAGGGGGGCGCTCTCGACAGGCGGTGGTACAACGGGCGGAGGAGGGGGACTATCGACGCACGGCCAGAGGCCCTGGCGATCGTCGCGGCTGCAACGCTTCATGGCAAACCAGCGGCGATCGATGCGCGCAACCGTCAATTGGGATTGGCGGGGTTCGGCCACGGCAAACCACCGAACTGGGACCCGCGTTCCGTCGGGATGCTTCTCGATCTCGGCTTGGAAGGCAGTCAAATCGTCCACGATCGTACCGTTGACAGCGGTGATCACCGCATCGTCGGGAATTCCAGCGTCGGAAAGCCAATACCCGGGGGAGGCGACGAACACGCCGCGGACGGGGATGCCGTGGTTGCGCGCCTGCTGGAAGGAGAGATCGTGTAGGATGGAGCGGCTCACTTCCAGGTAGGAAGCGGGCGAGATCCGGTGCAGGTCCTGCACGCCGACATCCACGGAAAGCGGCGTGCCGCCGCGCTCGATCTTGAGGGTAACGCTGCTGCCCACCCGCGCATCAAGGCGCGCTTCGAGCGGCACAAAGCTCGCCAACGGCTCCCCGTCGGCGGCGAGCAGAATGTCCCCGGGAAGGAGCACACCGGATGCGGGCCCCTCCGGCAAGGTTTCCGCTACCACAAGGGCGCCTGTGGCCTCGGGAAACTGGTTGCGAAGCGCGGTTTCTTCGGTGGCCGACAGGCCGAGCCGGCGAAGCTCGTCGTACGGCTTGTACTCAAAGACGGCCTGCAATGTGCCTCGAGGAACCGGCTCTTCTCGCCGAATGTGATCCAACGCCGCGACCACCCGATCCAAGGGAAGGTAGAAGCTGGAGGCGGCTTTGGTACTTCCGCCCGCATTGAGGGCGACCACCCGCCCATCCAGATTGACCACTGGAGATCCGGAGGAACCTCCTGAGGTATTTGAGGCGGCCTGCAGGTAGAAGGTGTTGAAATCGTTGTAGGTGTTGTCGCCATAGACCGGGGCCGCCCGGTCCAATCGCGCGAGCGTGCCGTCGAGAATCGAGATCTTTTCGCCGGCGTCGTTGCCGATCACCCGAATGTCTAAGCCGACGCGAGCGGCGGCGGGATCTAGCGAAAGTGCAACCACATCCATATGTTTCACAAGCTTTGGATCGAAGCGGTACACCCCGAAATCGTGGACCGGGTCGCGGTAGATCGGTTCGAGTGGGATCTCTTCGTGATCCTGAAACACGGCTTCCGCGATCACCGGGCCCGCATGTACCATGTGTCGATTGGTGAGGATCAAACCATTTTCCGCGTCGATGATAAAACCGGTACCGACGCCGGTGCCGGCATTTTCGGTATCGAATTCCCGGGTGCCGGTGACGCGAATGGCCACGACCGACGGAATGACCCGATCGAGGGTGGTTTCCCAGGTGGCGGCGGGTGCATTTTTTGGGGGGGCCGCCGGCGCAGGCGACGCAGACAAAATCCAGAGCAACGGGAGTGTGTACGGCATCCGAACGGCTTAACTCCCATGGTGTTGTCGGCCAGACTGAATACCCATTCAGTTTCCCCTGGCCGGCCTGTGCCGCCGTGCTACAGGAAAACACCACCCCTGGGAGGGCGTTCATGGGCTATCGGATTTCGCGCGTAGCGGTGCTTGGCGCCGGCGTCATGGGCTCGGGCATCGCGGCACACCTCGCGAATGCGGGCATTTCCAGCCTTTTGTTTGATATCGTTCCGCGGGACCCGGCGGTCAAAGATCGGAATGCCCTGGCTAAAACGGGCATTCAAACCGCCGTGAAGTCCAAGCCTGCTGCCTTCTTCCGCAACGATGATGCGGCGTTGATCACGCCCTGCAATTTCGACGACGATGCGGCGCGTTTGGCCGAATGCGACTGGATTGTGGAAGTCGTCACCGAGCGCATCGACATCAAGAAGAAGGTGTTCGAGATGGTGGCGAAGCATCGCCGCCCAGGAAGCA
>SYKL01000184.1 GCA_005797785.1 Pseudomonadota bacterium
CTACGATCTCGGCGGCGGTACCTTCGATATTTCAATCATCCATATCAAGGAAGGCCGCTACGACGTGCGCGCCACCGGTGGCGACACCTTCCTCGGCGGTGTCGATTTCGACGACCGCTTGATGCAGCATTTGATGACCGATTTCGCCGACAGGACGGGCGTAGACCCCAGCTACGATCGGCGGGCGGTGACCCTGCTGCGGGATGGCGCGGAAGCCGCAAAAATTCGACTTTCCTCCGTAGAGAAGACGCAGATCGCGATCAAAGATCTCGTCGAAGACGACGAGGGTCAGTCGTTGGCCATCGACGTCGAAGTGGTTCGCGATCAGCTCGAAAAGATGACGATGGACCTCGTCGATCGCTCGATTGCCACCTGCGAGCGCATTCTCCAGGAAGCGGGAGTCGCGAAATCGGAAATTGCGGAAATGCTACTGGTCGGCGGCCAATCGCGCATGCCGCTGGTCCGACGTAAAGTCAAAGCGTTCATCGGCAAGGACCCTTCACAAAAGGTGCATCCGGACGAGGCCGTCGCCATCGGCGCCTCAATCATGGCCCACTCCCTCGCCGGAAAGGGCGGTGCGCAGGACGTCACCCTGTTGGATGTGCTCCCGTCCGCGATCGGGATCAGCAAGCCCGACGGGAAAATGCACGTTCTGTTCGGCAAAAATCAGCCACTGCCGGACTTCAAGACCAAGGTTCTGACCACGTCGAAGGACAACCAACGTTCGATCATCCTGAAGATCTATCAGGGAGAGTCGTCCACCGTTGCGGAAAATGAGCTTCTGGGCACCTTTGTGTTCGCTGGCCTGCGCGAAGCGCCAAAGGGCGCCGTCAAGGTGGAGGTAACTTTCCACCTCGATTCCGAAGGCATCCTCGCGCTCACGGCGCGGGACCAGTCTACCGGAAATCTCGTCGAATCCCGGATCATGCTCGGAAAGGATGACCAGGAGCGAAAAGACCTCAACAAGCCTGCGATCAAGAAGAAGCCGGTAAAGCCGGGTCCGAAGTCGGTGGAGGCGATGCCTACCGAGCCGGGGCGTCCTGCGCTTAAGCCGCTGCAAATGCCTTCTTCGTCGCTCAACGCTCGCCCGACCGATGTGGCGCCCGTCGCCGCCACTCCAAGCCCCCCGATCGGCCGTTCGCTGGCTCCTACGCCTAACAGTGCACCGATGCGCCGTTCGCTCACCGGCAACCCCTCCCCGATCCGAGAGAGCGTACCGGGCCCCGCTGCCGAACCCCAGGTGCCGGCACCTCCGCCGCCGCCCATGGGACCGATCAGCCGATTCTTCGCTTGGCTTCGCGGACTGTTCGGCCGCAAATGACGGCTTCACCGCTCGATCGGGTCGCCGTCGTCCTGGTCGAACCGCAAAACCCCGCCAACGTCGGCGCAGCAGCGCGCGCTATGAAAAACATGGGCTTGAGCCGCCTCATTCTGGTGGCTCCCCCCACCTATGATCCACACCGCGCCCGGTGGATGGCGCCCGGCTGCGACGATGTGATCGCCCGCACCGAAATCGTCAACACGCTTGACGAAGCGCTCGCCGGAGTCCACTACGCCTACGCCACCACGGCGCGGCATCGTGCCCTCAATCAGCCCGTTTTGGAGCATCGGCAGGTCGCTGCTGAAATCGTCAACAGCGATCGGCGATTCGCAATACTGTTCGGCCGTGAGGATACGGGGCTTAGCTCCGAACACGTCCAAAGGTGTGCTGCGGTGGTGCGCATTCCGACCCCCGAACATGCGAGCCTAAACCTCGGGCAAGCGGTCCTATTGGTCGCCCACGCGTTGTTCGAAGCGGCGCGAGACCACGGCTTGCATGCGACCGGTCGAAAAGTTGGTGGTCAGCATGGGTTTCGTGAAACAACCGACCTCGACCGCGCGGAACCCTTGGCGGACCTGCCCCAGATCGAACGCGCGGCCATTGCGGCGTCTGAACTCCTCGGTGCCGCAGGGTATGCCGCTCCTACCGAAAAAAGGTTGGTCGTGTTGCGAGGTGCTCTGCAGCGCGCGGGCCTCACCGAACGTGAATTGTCCGCTGTGCGGGGCATGATCGCAGCACTCGCCAAGCCGCGCCAGGCTTAACGATCCCGGTTCGCCGCCCCAACCGCCTGCTCTAAATCCAGCACATACCCTCGCTTCCCAAACAGCGACCGGGCCATCATCCAGCCGTACACGTCAAACCAGGCGTCAAACCGGGCCGGTTCGACAGCGGGCGGAATCTCCACGCGGAGCGGGTCCTGCTCGGCCAACTGATTCAGTCGGTAGGACAGCACCTTTCCAGACTCAGCGCGGCGGTGGAATCCGAACTGGGCGGCGCTGGCGCGGTCGCCCAACATGGCCCGCCAAACCTCCCATTCCGCGATGACGGCCCGACTTCGCAGCACCAGGCCACGCACTTGCCACACATAGCCACCGGCGACCGCGGCACCGGCCACGGCCACCGCTACCGGCGGTGAAACGGCAGAAACCAGATGCAGCGCCAGCGGGCCCGCCAGGGTCGCCACCCCGCCCAGCGAACACCGAAATAGGGCTTCCCTCGCGCGTGTGACCACCGCTGGCTCGTCGATCTCCGGGGTGCCCCTGGAGCCCTCCACAGGCGCCAACGACGGCGTGGACGGCCTCCAGAACCCCGTGCGAGGCTCGGGGGGGTCCACCCACGGCGAATACACCAGCACACGCAGATCGCGCGCTAGCAACACGCCAGGATCGGTGCCACGGTCGTCCGCGCTCACAACTCCCCCAAAGCTTGTTATCCGCCGTTGCCCGAACCGTCCCGCGTGGTAGGTTTGGCGCCCCGCCCTGGAGCTGCCGTGGACCTGCACCGCCTTTGCGCAAACACCCTGAAAGGCCTCGCCATGGACGGGGTTGAAGCTGCCAACTCCGGTCATCCCGGTATGCCGATGGGCATGGCCGACGCGGCCACCGTGTTGTGGACAAAATTCCTCAAACACGATCCAGCGGACAGCCATTGGCCGGACCGCGATCGCTTCGTTCTCTCCGCAGGCCATGGTTCGATGCTGCTTTACGGCCTGCTGCACCTGTCCGGCTACCCGCTCTCCCTCGACGATCTCCGCCAATTCCGCCAGTGGGGCAGCAAAACCCCGGGCCATCCCGAGGTTGGACACACCGCCGGCGTCGAAACGACCACC
>SYKL01000185.1 GCA_005797785.1 Pseudomonadota bacterium
ACACTCGTGATTTGCGCGGCCAACACCTCGGTATCCAGCGGCGTGCTCGCCGCCGTGTCCAACAGGTCCTTCAACTCATCCGTCGAAAGGTGAGGCAGCAAGCGCTGAATATACACAAACTCCGAAGGCTGCACGACACCATCAGAAAACGCAACATGCGCCAAAACCGCCACCACCGCATCCCGAAGCTTCGGATCGATCAGCAATTGCTCGTCATCGTGCATGACGCCCCCGCCCGAGTGTAGGCCCGTTCGCACTCAATGCGCACCCGATTCGAGCGCCCTGGCCATAAACTCGGATTCGCAGGCCCGAATCTCCTGCTCGGTCAGCGGCTTCCGACGCGGGGTGATCACCACGGTGGTTTTGCGACCGTTGACCTTTTCGAGCGGGGTACCCTTTTTAGGTTCATCCACCTTTATCTCAAGATTTGGCCGGAAACAACCCAGGTATCCCTTGGGGGGCCTACGATCGTGAGCCATCATCCGTCGGTTTTGGCTGGTGCGTGCAGCAGGCGAACGCGCCACGATCGCATCGTTCAACCCCAATTTGTCCAAGATCACCACGTGCGGCATGGTCCACGCCGGCACACCCACGGAAACCTCGGCGTACACCGGGAAGTCTTTGCCGTCGATCTTCAATCCCTCTTCGCGGCTTGGAAAGCGGGACATCTGATCCTTCCAAAACACCTTGTGCCCCTGGTGCCGATTTCCAACAAAATGGCCGATCATCCAATGTTGTAGCTCATCCCACGCCTCGGCATACCAACGAATGGGCGCAGGGAAATGCGGGGCAACCTGGTACCGGAGCTTGAAGGTCTGCGTTCGAACCTGTAAATCGTGGGTATGCGCCCAGTGAATCCATGGGATAGGCAAGCCGATGGCGATCATGAATACAACCGCTGCAGCGCTGACTTTTACCGATCCCCAGGCCGCATCCAACACCCGCCACAGCCCAAACAGAATCAGCGGAACCAAGTGTTGGTAAATGCGAAACTCGAAATGATCGCCTCCCACCAGCGCCGTGTAGTAAACAAATTGACCAATTATCGCGAGCACCGCAAAACTGCGAATGCAGAAACTCTCGGTCAAAGGCCACTGTTTTCGTAGGGCGCCGCGAGCGGTAAGCGCTACACCGGCGGCGATCGCTGCCACCAAGAACACCCACGATCCATACTCGAGACAGAAGGCAGACAAATATTGGATTCCCGCCAAAGGCCAAGCACCTACGTGTTTGGCGTAATAGGTATTCGGAAGCCAGTATCCGTAATAACTGTAGCGCCACATGGTGTGCGCAAACGGACCCAGAACCGGAAGAACGACGACCGCATCAATCGGTCCAAGCTCCCCTTTCTTCCATTGAAACCACCAACGCGCGACCACAATCGCCGCCGTGGCCGCCAAGAACAACAATCCATCCGGCCGAGAAAGGGTGATCAACGAGGCCAATGCCACCACGGTTGTGGTCCATGCTCTCCCTGGCCGAGGATTGGCGGCGAAAGCAAACCAGCCCAACAGAAAAAACGTAAACATCGCCGTTTCAAGGCCAGAACTCGTCCATGCTAGAAACGTCCGATTGGTCAGCGTGCCAAACAACACGCTCGCGAGCATCGGCAGACGCCACGGCTCCAACGACTCCGAAAGCTTCATCTGAAGGCCGATCTTGAAGATCCAGACCAGCATGCCTAGCGAAAACGCCAGCGACGCCCAATTCGCCGAATCAGGCGGTTCTACGCCAAACCAGGACCAGATGTAGTCGAGGATCACCACCCACAAAAAGCTGGTGTAGCCTTCCACCGGGCGGAACGGGGGGGGATTCCACGTGTACCCAAGTCCAAACTGGCTATTGCTGACATACCGAAACGCAATGAAGGCGTCGTCGCACAAAAACCAGAACAGATGCCATCCATACACAAGCCCGACCGCGCTCAACACGAACAGCGCAGCCACCCAAAGCGTCTTGCGATCCACCGATCCCCCGTACAAGCCCCAATACCCCGTATCGAGGGGTGAGGCCGGCGAAAAGGGGGCAACGGGACCGCCGCCTACTCAAGGAATGCCCACCGCGGTCAGTGGCTAACCTGGTTTGTGCGCAACCAATCGTCGGATTTTCTGCGCCACCTCTGTGGGCCCGGACTGATCCGCCAGATAGGCTACCGGCGCATACCGTTGTTCTATCCTATGCCATCGACGAGGCTCCGCATCGAAGTCGTAGCTCATCAACACCGGGGTGCGAATTCCAGCGTCGCGAATCGCTGCCAAAATGTAGTTCCCCTGGTGATCCTGGAGATGCTGTCGCGTTTTCACGACGTCGCCATTGAATTGATCGGACACCGCAACCACATCCCCCACGAGATCGGCCGCTTCAATGCGATCAAAGCGCATGTCGCAGAACACGCAGTCGAAAGACCCGCTTTTGAGAAGGAGGATCGCCGCCTCACCATTCCCTGCCCGAACCCATTCAAAACCCTCCGACAGAAACCGACCAAAGGTATCCGAATATTCGGTTCCGTCCTCGATGATCAACACCTTCATTCTTCCACCTCGTTTTCAGGACAGGGAAGGCGTACCACCACCGCCTTGCTCCAGCCTTCACAATCCTCGACCTTGATCGAGCCGCCGTTCTTACTGATCCGATCGACGGTCAATCCGAGTCCACGCTCGATGTACCTTCCTCGAATCATCGCAGTGGAAAGCCGATGTGGAGAACGATCGCGCACCTCGATCACCACGCTCTCCAAGCCGGTGATCGGGTCGTCCTCCGTTCGCACCGCCACACCCACCTGCGTTTGTCCGGCATCGCGGCTTGCTTCCGCGGCATTGCGCAGCAAGTTCGCAAAGATGTCATCGAACTCACCCGGATAGATGCGAACCCGCCCCCCCCGTTCACAGTCCAAAACAAGCTCAACATCGCTCGTCGGCAGTCGGTCCCAAACCGCCAGGAATGCTTCTTCTCGGACGTCCATGACGCAAAGCCGGCGAATCAAGGTCCCCAGCGCTCGATAGTTGTCCCCCTGCATTTGACCTGCAATCTCCCGTAATTTTGAGGCCAACCGATAGCCGCTCCCCTTCTTCAGCGGCTTTTCCAACCGCCCCAACGCCGTCATCGCGGAACACAGCGGGGCAAATACGGGGTCCTGAAAACGCAGGTTCAAAGATACTCCATGCGCACGACCTACCGCCTCAAGTTCCGCCACATGCTCCCAAAACCGTGGGACCGCCCCTCCGGCCCCAAACAGGCGTTCGGCCATCCATTTAGACGGCCCCGCATCGCCAGCTTCGAGCGCCGCCGCCACCGGGACCAGTACGGTCAGATGGTGCTTCAAAATTTCATGACGAATGACAGAAACAATGCCCGCTACCTCATGAAACGACGCAGGAGACTGCCGAAGGAGTTGCTCCAAAGCGACGCCTCCACGCCGTCGGCGCCACCACCAGACGGGGACCGAGGCCACGCCGACGATCGCCAATCCCCCCACCGCCCCGGATTGCCAAATCCGCTCTTCAATTTGGCGATTTAACGCCACGCCGCGATCGTACAGATCCCCGCCCGTAGCTTGCGAGAGGTAAAAACCCAGGTGCTCGCGCGCAGACCATAGCCGGTGCCTTTCGAAGTCGCTTTTGGCTAAAAAATAATGCGCATCGACCGATCCCGCCGCTGCGGCCTGTTGCCATAGCGCCTCGGACGCTTGAGGGTTCGCCATGGCCAGCGCTTCGATCACCGCAGGTTGATCCGGCTTGATCTCCAAGCTCTTCCGATAGAACTCGAGGCCCGACGCGAGGGTTTCCGGCCGCGAGCACGCCAATCGCGCCCGCAGGTTCCAGGCCTCCACATAGTCAGGGTAGGCCAACAACGCCCGATCTACCTCACTTGCGGCCTGTTCGTCGTACCCCTGGAGCGCGTACGCCTCCGCCAGCCAATACGCGGTCCACGCCCCTTCAGGAATGTACGCCGGCCGACCCGGACCCGGGTCAATTGTCGGTTTAACAGGGATTTCTCGCCGATATCCTTCCAGTGCCGCTTGCGCATCCGCCGCGCCTTCGCCCGCAGGGCTCAACAGGAGGTAACGTTCGAGCGACTGCATTCGTGCTGCGAGAACATCGTCCGAAACCAGATTCTGCTCCGCTCGCGCCCGCCGCCGCCACAATTCCGCATTGGTGGGATCGAGCAACAACGAACGCCGATACCATTCCACAGCCTCGCGATTCCGACGTCCTCCGTACCATTTCACCAGAATGTCACCGAGCCGCGCCGGCCACAACGGCTCCAAGGGATCAAAGGCCATCGCTCGCAACAGGTGTTGTTCCGCCAATCCAGGCTCCGACAGCACCTCCAAGACATCGGCCAGCACCGCCTGCGACTCTGGATTCCGTGGGTAGCGATCCACCAACTCCCGCAATAGTCGTCGTGCTTCCGCCCACTTTCCGCTAGAAAAGGCTTGACGCGCCTTGGCCAACTGCTCTCGGCCGACCGCATCCAAGGGTTCCGGCGCGGCCCCAGCCAATTGTGAGGCCAACAGCTCCATTTCTCCGCGACGACGCTGTTCCATAAAGGTGGGGTTGGCGTCCAATTCGGGCCAACGCAACGCTGCTGACGCCAAAAACTTGCGTTCTTCCTCCGCCATCCCCGCCATACGCAAAGCAGCCGCGATGGCCAAGAGCGTAGGCGATGCCTCCTCGGCCTTGACCGAAGGATACTCCTGATAGCGGGCAAACAATTCTGCGGCCGCAACCGGATCCACCGGCAAGGTGGCTTCCGCCTGAAACCGGACGGCGTCAGGCCATTCTGGCCGTAGAACATGGAGCTTTGCATATGCAGCCGCGGCGTCCGTGGCCCGATTCTCCTTGAGCAACAGCTGCGCCATCGCCTCCACAGCCGCGGGGTCGAGCGGCGCTTCAGAATAGGCGGCAATCGCCCCATCCGCATCACCGGCCTGCTCCAGCATCCGTCCCCAATCCACGGCAGCCTGCGAAAAACCAGGGACCGCACGCCACACCGCCCGATAACGTTCGCCGGCGGCGGGGAAGTCACCCGCCAATTCCACTTCCCGAGCCTCTAAATAGACTGTTCGTAACTCCGGTTCGAGCATGTCTTCCGGTGACGCCCAACCGAGCCCCAATAGCCAAAGCCACCCGGTCAGGATGAGGACTCCTTCAGGTCCCGGACCTTCAACCCCAGCTGATTGAGCCGAAGCTGCACCTTACGAGCGTGCTGTTCGTCGCCCAACAACACGCGGGCCATCGCTGCAAAGTCTCCCTTCTCCTTGCGAAACAGGTTGGCGAAATACTGGCGCTCAACCTCCTGTGCCACCCCATTAAGCGAGTCGGCGGCGGAAATCGCAATCCGAGTTTCCCAGCCGGAACCCGTGGGAGCGGACGCCTCGGGTAACACCTGAAGCAGGTCCTTCACAAGTTTCGGGCGAACCTGGACGACGTCGGCACGCTCACCGCCCAGCACCACCGACATCTCTGAAATCGCGAACAACACCGCGTTTTCAACGGTCATCGCGAACTCCCTGAGGTTGCCAGGCCAACTGTGTCCCCGCAACAGGCGCATCGATCGCTCGGGAAACCACAGAATGAGGGTTCCAGCTTCCGGATCCGGAGGTGACCCCTCCGAAACCACCCTCACGCGGCCGGCGCTTAGACGTTGCCGATCGGCATAATCTTCGATCAGTCCGCGCAAATACGGACGCCCGAGGGCCTGAACCAACGTAAACGACAGGAGCTCCGACATTTCAATCGAGCGGTCGCGCAACGGTGGCAGGGTGATCGCCGTGGCAGGATTGAGGCGCATGTACAAATCCGCTCGAAAACTGCCTTCCTGAACCCGGGCCGCCAAATCTTCATTGGTGGCCACCACCAATTTCACGTCGGCTGAGCGCTCTCGCAGATCGCCCAACCGCGTGACCGTCCCCTCCTGAAGTACCGTCAAAAGCATCTTCTGAGCATCGGATGAGAGATTCCCGACTTCATCCAAAAATAGGGTTCCTCCATGGGCCGCCTCAAATGCGCCAACGCGATCCGCGACGGAACCCGTATAGGCGCCTTTGACCGAACCAAAAAGGTGCGCAGCCATCAGATCTTTCGGAACCGTCGCTAGGTCGACCGCCACAAATGCGCCTCGACGCGCCGATCGATCGTGGATAAAGTGACGTGCAATTAGGCTTTTTCCGGTGCCTGTCGGGCCGAGCAACACCACCGGCAGGCGGCCGCGCGCCAAGACCGCCAAACGCTGTCGAATGCGCCGCATCGGAAGCGCATTACCCCAGAATACTGGACCATCCGCTTCTTCTCCGCGGCGGGCCGCCAAAATACCGTCGATCTGGGCGCGCAGACCGCGGGCGTCCACAAATTCATTTTCAAGGAACCAAGTATACTCTTCCGCATGAAGGCGATCGGCATATTCGTCGATCGGCAGCTCGTCCCGCGAAGTCATCAAAATGACCGGTAAATCCGGCCAACGCGTACGGAGCGCCTTTAGAATCTCCAGCCCCTGACGCCGCCGCAGGTTTTCCACCTTCGACGGCTCCATTCCTGGCTGGATTCCTAGTAAATCCTCCGCGGGGATATCGAAGTGCATGTCCAACAATGCAACATCGACGCGCTGTTTCGCGCGCGACAAGGCGTCTACCACCTCGCGCCAGTTTCGGGCCGGCCCGCGGTAACGGTGCTCGGGGATCGCGCGCTGACACAACTCCAGGTAGCGATCCTGGTCGTCAATGATCAGGATTTCCGCCATCTTACCCTCGCATCAGCCGGTTGTGGACCCCGCGGCAGCCTTCCGCCACCGCCAGGGCTTCGCGAATGCCTTGTTCTACCTCGTCATCGCCGGCGCGGCCGCTCGATAAGGCCGGCATCCCAGTCTCCAAACGGGCCATCGCCTCGTCAAGCTCGATAAACCAGGGATCCTTCGAACAATCCACAAATACCCCCCCGTCAAGCGGCGTCTGGCCAGTCAATCCGGAGCGAAACTCTCGCCAAACCGTCGCTGCATCGTCCGTGCGATCCCGCGATCGGCGCGTCGACAACACATCACTGATCAAGGCCGAACGCCGTTGTTCCGCCGTAGCCGCAGGATCCAACCATCGGATCTGAAACGCGATATACTTACCCAAATCGTGTTTGAGACGCCCGACATGCACCAATAACGCTTGGCGTTCGGGCCCCTGCAAACGATCCACCGCGTCCATAAAAACCCCCGGCCAGTGTCGGGGATCCCCTGCCGCGCGTCAACCGGTTATCAGTTCACTTGTCACCGGAGGAACGAATGAAACGCCTGGGAGTTCTGTTGTGGTTGGTCGCTTGTGGTTCACCGAAAACGCCGGAGGCCACCCCCGAGGCACCTCCCGTCAAGGAAAACCCCGCCCCAGAAGCGCCAAAGCCAGAGCCCCCTCCTCCCCCAGCCGCTCCGTCGCTTCCCGCCGACGCCAACCCCACGTTGCTCAACCCCGAGCTCGCCACGGAGAAGGCGCCGAAGCAGTTCAAAGTCAAGTTTGAGACGACCAAAGGTGCTTTCACGATCGAGGTTCACCGCGACTGGGCCCCCAACGGTGCGGATCGCTTCTACAATCTGGTCAAGATCGGGTACTTCCAGGACATCGCGTTCTTCCGCGCGATCGACGGGTTCATGGTGCAATTTGGCATCAGCGGCTACCCCCAACTCAATGAAGTCTGGCGCCCCGCCCGTATCCCCGACGATGTGCCCAAAGAGAGCAACCAGCGTGGAAAGTTGACGTTTGCCACCTCCGGGCCAGACTCGCGCACGGTGCAGTTGTTCATCAACTACGGCGACAATGCCATGCTCGATGGCCAAGGATTCGCCCCCATCGGTCAAGTCACCGAAGGCATGGAAGTCGTGGATTCGCTGTACAAGGGGTATGGCGAGGGTGCTCCGCGCGGGCGCGGTCCGTCTCAGCAGAATCTGCAGGAGGAAGGCAACACCTACCTCCGCGAAAAATTCCCGAACCTCGACTACATCCAGAAAGCGACTGTTCTTCCTTAGCCATGCACGTTTACCGCTGGGACCTCGACCGAACCTACCTCGACACCGACATCGGGTCGGTTCGGGCACTCCTGCGGCATGCGTTCGAAACCGCGTCTGAAAAGAAGAATATTCCAGGTTCGGCAACGCTTCTGCGTTGCCTGACCGAGTGGGACCCCTCCTCCAAGGTGACCATCGTCTCCGGATCCCCCACCCAATTGCGGGCGGTCCTCGAGGAAAAGCTCGCGCTGGACGGCGTCCGATTCGACAGCCTGATCCTGAAGGACAGCCTCGCCAATCTCAAACGGGGGCGCCTCCGCGCCGTTAGGGGACAAATCGGCTATAAACTTCCACAACTGTTCAAGCAGCGCGTCGGTCTCGGCCCGCCGGTTCGCGAGACCTTGTTCGGGGACGACTGGGAGGTCGACGCCGTGGTGTACAGCTTGTACGCCGATGCGATCGCCGGGCGACTCACGGAGGGCGATTTGGCGCGGGTGATGGAGGCGGGCGGGGCCTACGACGATGCCATACGGGAAGCCTTGCGTTCTCTGCGGCAGATCGGACGGGCCGATGTCGTCGAGGACATCTTCATTCATTGCGACCGAGGCACGCCGACCTCGCAATTTCGAGCCTTGGGGCCGCGGGTGGTCCCCGTCTTTTCCTGGTTTCAGGCAGCCGTTCTCCTCTGGGCGCGAGGGCGACTGCCGCCCCCCGCCGTGGCCCAGGTGGCCCGGGCGTGCACGGATGAGGCGCACATCAGCGAAATCGGGTTGGGTGGCTTGGCGCAGGACATTTCCCGCCGAGGGCAAATTAGTCGTGACCGCATGAAAGAGCTCTTTTCAAGTCCAGGATTTGAATCCATGCGCCCTTCACTGGACGCCGCATTGGACCGCCTCGGCGAGTATAGTGCCCCCCCAACCGATCCAAACACTCGGGACTACCACGGGTTCCTGCGCGCGAACGCTCAGCGCGACGAGTGATCCGCCTGCGCAGTGCAATCGACAGCTAAAACACCGCCAGCAATCACGAACATTCTAAAACCGTACCCGGGCCACTTGAATCAGCCGTCAAAACGGGTGAAGATGCACAAGTGACGCTTCAATGGGGCTTGGCCCCGCGAGATGGAGACATGGGGACCAGGTTATTTGTTGGCGGCTTGAGTTGGGGCACCACGGACGATTCCCTTCGGGCTGCATTCGAGCCTTTTGGCTCGGTTCAGGAAGCGCGGGTGGTCATGGATCGCGAGACAGGGCGCAGCCGTGGATTCGGCTTCGTTCGGTTTGCGCAAGATGCCGAAGCGCGCGCGGCTATCGAAAAAATGGATGGCGCCAATCTGGACAGTCGCACGATCCGCGTCAATGAGGCGGACGATCGACGACCGGGCGGCCCCGGGGGTCCCGGCGGTCCCGGCGGTCCACCTCGCGGCGGCGGCGGATACGCGGGCGGCGGCGGTGACCGTGGCGGATACGGCGGCGGCGGTGGCGGCTATGCCGGTGGTGGCGATCGCGGCGGATACGGTGGCCAAGGCGGTGGCGGCGGCGGATACGGCGGTCGACCCGCAGGCGGCGGCGGATACGGTGGCCAAGGTGGCGGTGATCGCGGCGGATACGGCGGTCGGCCCGCAGGTGGCGGCGGCGGATACGGTGG
>SYKL01000186.1 GCA_005797785.1 Pseudomonadota bacterium
CCCGGGTCGGTTCGGGCGTATGATTCGAGCTGCACGGCGACTCCTGCAACCACTCACCCATGGCGGGTGGCGAACGGGCACTATAGTCTGAGCATGGCGTAGCGGATAGGGAGTCCCGGTTGGCGGGCGAGCAAGGCGAAAATCGCGCAGCAGCAGCGCTGGAGCTGATCCACAAGGTCGCGCCAGAACCAGAACCCGTGGCGGGCGAGCAGCTTGGCTCGTACGAAGTGCTGCGCCCCGTCGCCCGCGGTGGGATGGCCACCGTTTTTGCAGTGCGCGACACCCGAGACGGCGTTGAACGAGCGTTGAAGCTCCTGCTTCCATTGGCGCACAATGAAGAAGCGCGCACGCGCTTTCGCCGCGAATTCCGCGCCCTTTCGAAACTCCAGCATCCCAACGTCTTGCAGGTGTTTGAATGGGGACTTCGGGGGGATCGCCCCTGGTACACGATGGAACTCGTGCAAGGAAGCGATCTTCGCGAGCTGGTCGAGCATTGGCGCACGCTCGATCCCGAAGATCGGTTTGCGCGCGCACACGCCACGCTGGTTCAAGTCTGCCGAGCGTTGGCATACATCCACGATCGTGGGCTGGTTCACCGGGACATCACTCCCGGCAACATCATGGTTCGGCCGGACGGCCTCGTCAAACTGATGGACTTCGGTGTTGTCAAGGATCTCGGCGCCGAACTGACTGCCGTCGGCGAGGTGGTGGGGACTGTCGCCTACATCTCCCCCGAACAGATCGCCGGCGATGCGCTCGATGCGCGAGCGGACTTGTATTCGCTCGGAGCCGTGCTTTACTTGATGCTCACCGGGCGACGCCCGTTTCAGGCGAGCACACTTCAGGGCTTTCTCGAAAAACACCTCCACGAAGCCCCAAAACCGCCACACGACATCGACCCGACGATTCCGACCTATTTGGCGGACATCTGCATGCGGTTGCTCGCGAAAGTGCCGTCCGATCGCTACGCCTCTGCGACCCACCTGTTGCATGTACTCGGCGATTTGTACGGGATGGAGGAGTCCGAGGGGCGTTGGCCGCCGCGCGCGGTTGGGCGCACCCGGGTTCGCGCCCGCATGCGGGACGCGATCGACGACATCCTCTCGGCGAAACCGGGCGCCGTCCTTCTGCTTTCGGGTGAAGCCGGCCAAGGCAAAACCCGGCTTCTCGACATGGCCGACACCTATGCGCGCCGCCGCGGCCTCACGGTAGCGCGCGGAAAGTGTCGTCCACACGACCGACCATTCGGCGCCTTTATCGGCGTATACCGTGACCTTGCGACCGAATCGATGGCGCCGGTCCTCCGAGCGACCCTGGAAGGAAAGGACGACGGCGTCGTCCGCGAACGTTACCCGGTCATCGCCGCATTTCGCGAATTGGTGGTGGCACGCGGCCCGTGTTTGGTGATCCTCGACGATCTGGAGCTGGCGGATCCAGCCACCGTCGAAATGTTGGAGTATCTCGTCCGAAATACGCTGGAACTCACCCAAGAGCCGGTGGTCTACCTTCTGGCGGAGGAGGCCAGCAACGAGGGAGAAACCTCCGTTTCTCGGCAGGTCCAAGCCGCCGGTCCGGTGGAACGTTTTGAGATCGGACCGTTCGAGGTGTCGGAAGTCGAGGAATTGGTCCTTTCCCTCCTTCCAAATACGCCAGCAAGCCTTAATCTGGCCCGGCGACTCCACGCCGAAGCCAATGGCTCTCCAGTATTTATCTCGGACATGCTTCGCGGCCTTCAGGACGAAGGGAAGCTCGTCAAAGATGGCAACCGATACAAACTCAACTTCCACGCCTCAGAAATTAGTCAATCGCGTTTACCAATGCCGGCCTCCTTGCGGCAGGCGTTGGAAGACCGCCTCCAACCCCTCTCCCCGCAGGCGTTGGAAATCGGCCGCGAACTCGCCATTGCCCGCCGTCGCCTCGATTTGGACGCGCTGATCGAGGCGAGCGCTCTGGACGAAGACACGGTCATGCAGGGCCTCGACGAGCTGATCGAGGTCGGCATCGTCGAGGAAAAACGCGGCGAAGATGGCGAGCAGATTGAGCTATCCCATCACCGTTTTCGCGACGTGCTGCTCGAGAAGCTTCCCCCGGAAGAGCGCCGCAAGCGCCATGAACGGCTCGGCGCGATCCTGGAACGCCAATACCGACACCGGCCGCAAGGCATCGTCGAAGAGCTGGCGTTTCACTTCGAACAAGCGGAGTTGGCCCCCAAGGCGTACGCCTATCTGCAGATGACCGCCACCCGGCACTTGAACCGAAGCCTATACGACGAAGCGCTGGGGTTCCTGGACCGCGCACTCGCCATGGAAACTACCGCTCGTCCCTTGATGTTGCTCGACGACGCCGATCGCCGACTCGCCGAAGTGCATCTGGAAAGAAGTCAAGCACTTTACCATTTGGGGCACTGGCCGGAGGCCCTCGCCGACATCCGTGCAGCTGAGGCTCTCGCCAAAGAAGTGCGAGATGCTCGTCTTCAAAGCCGAATTGCCGCCGAGCTGGGCAACCAATTACGAAGCCGTGGTGCGCTTGAGGAAGCCGAAAAGGCGTTGCGAGCAGCACTTGCAAAGGCCCAAGAGGTCGGAGACCCGGCGCTTCGACCCATGCCGTTGTACCAATTGGGCGCATTGATCTGGGGCAAAGGCGATCTGGACGAGGCCGACAAGCTCTGGAAAGAAGCGCTACAGACCGCACAACGCACCTCCGACGAACGAGCGATGGGCTTCGGTTACAACGGATTAGGCATTCTCGCCCTTTGTAAGGGGGATTCTGCTGAGGCGCGCCGCTTCCTGGAGCAATCCGCGGAGCTCTTCGAGCGGCTGGGCATGCTGGCGGCGCTCGCAATCGCGCGAGTGAATCTCGTGGAAGTCTACCTTTCCACGGGAATTCTTCGGAAGGCCCTCGCGTTGGCCGATCGCACCGTCGGTCAAGCGCGCGAAGTGCACCATCCGCACGGCATTGCGCTCGGTTTGGTGTACCGTTCTCAGGTGCTCGCCGCACTGCACCGCGATGAGGAAGCCATTCAAAATGCGCGGGAAGCGCTAAGAATCGTACGCCAGCTCGGCACGGCCGAGGACGAAGTGCTGGTGCTCGCCACCCTCACCCGCGTGGACCTCCTGCGCAACGCTCCAAAAACAGCGCTTGACTGGATTTCAGCGCTTCTCCCTCTGTTGACGTCCTACGACAGCGAGGGGGTGGCACCGCAAGTGTACGCGATGCACGCCCAAGCGCTCGCCCAGCTCGGGCGGCTGCCCGAAGCCGAAAAGGCGTTTGAAATGAGCCAACACGGCGATCGTCAATGGCCCCACATTCAGGTGCGTACGGACATCGCCAAAGCGGTCGCCGCGAGACTGCTCCACAAACCCGATGAAGCCAAAACGCTACTGCAAAGGGCTCTTTCCGTCGCCGAGCCCAACGGCTACCGGTACTACCAACTGCTTGCGCATCACGAGCTTACACTCGTCGTTTCCGACGACGCGACTCGGGCACGCCACAGCCGGGTCGCTGCGGCGCTGGCGCGGTCGTTGGCCGCCAATCTTTCCCGCGAGGAAGCCAAGCGTTTTCTGTCAACGGAATGGGGCGGACAACGTCTGGATTCCTGACTTTCAATGTGTCCCCGATCGGCTCCGATGACATTCCGGGACACCAAATAAACCCAAAGAGCGTGCTACACTTCTCTCATGCGCGACTCTGGCCATTCCGTCTTGGGGTCCGCCCCTGGCCCCGGAACGCGCGTTGGTAACTACACCATCGAGCAACCCATCGGATCAGGCGGCGTTGCTTCGGTATTTCGGGCCCGTGATGCGAATGGCGCTATCGTCGCTGTAAAGGTCCTTCATCCCTCCCGAGTGGTCGATGAAGACGTCAAACGGTTTGGACGCGAGTTTCGCGCCGCCCAGCGCATGGACCACCCCAATATCGTCAAGGTATTCGAAGCCGGCGTTGAAAAGGGATATCCGTGGATCGCGATGGAGTTGGTCGATGGCCAGGACATCGACTCCCTCGTCGAAATGTGGGCGTTGGAGCGACCTGCGGACCGCTTTGAGCAGGTTGAGCGCATTCTTCGTGGACTTTGCCTCGGTCTGCAGTACATGCACGACCTGGGCCTGGTGCACCGCGACCTCAAACCAAGCAATATGCTCGTTGCCACCGAAGGCACTCCCAAGCTCGCCGACTTCGGTGTGGTGAAGGACGCCAACAACGCCGGCACCAACCTCACCGTTGCTGGAAAGCTTGTAGGTACCGTCGCTTTCATGGCGCCAGAGCAGATCACCGGCGATGTGGTCGGTCCTCCCGCGGATTTGTATGCGCTGGGCGCTGCCCTCTACGTCATGTTGACGTTCAAACGTCCGATCGAAGCATCCAGCGTCGCTGGGTACCTCGCACGGCACCTAACCGAGGTTCCTCGCCCCCCTTCCGAGATCGATCCGGCGGTTCCTCGGCGATTGGAGCGGATCTGCCAGAAGCTGCTGCTCAAAGACCCCCGGCAGCGGTTCCTTTCGGCAGCGGCCGTCATCGATGCACTGGATCAACCCGATGAACCCAAAGGATTCCCCCTTCGCGGGCAGGAACCGCTGCTGGAGGATTGGACAAGAAGGTTGACTACTCTGGTCAAGGGTGGCGGTGGCTGCATCGCGGTGATCGGCAATCCTGGATCGGGCCGTTCTCACCTACTGAAACACATGGTGGATGTCGCCAAATCGCAGCAAGTCTCCGCCGTGTACGTCGATGGCGGCTACCAGCTCTCCAAGGGCCTGTTCAGTGCGATCCAGGAGGCCACGGATCCAGGAGTCTCGAAGGCGCGAAGAGCCGCGTTCGAGCGGACACTTCGCGGAAAGCCATGGGTGGTAGCGATCGACGACTTGGATCGCGCCCGTCCCGAGGAGGTCGACGAAATCGCCCTATTGATCCGAGATCTCGTGGCCAACGAAGGCGAACGCCTGTTGATCGTGTTCTCCTCCTCCCGCACAGACGGAGTAGTAGAACCCCTAATGGAAGGCACTTCCTCGGTGATCGCGGCCGAGCCGTTTCCCATTACGGCCCTCGATCGCAAGGCGGTGATGGCCATCCTCAAGGATCGAGGCCTAACAGGCGCGGTGGCGACCGTTCTCGGACGCCGACTTCACGAAGATCATGAAGGATACCCCGGTTCAATCCTCGAACAGATCGACGCCCTGGTGGAAGCCGGATGGTTAGAACGTTCCGGCGACGGCCTCAAACCCACCAAGCCGGTAGAGTCCTTCCGAGCGGACCCGCTACCCGTTTCTCGATCGGCAAGACAAGCGATTGAACGGCACTTATCCAAGCTGGAACCCGACGGCGCCGACATTGTCGAAACGCTCTCCGTCCTCGATCGACCTGCGTCCTCCGAGTTGCTTGGCGCCGCCATCGAAACGCCCGATGTGCAGCGGACATTGGACGCCTTGATGCGTTCGGACATTCTGCGCCGTCATGCGGGCACCGAAGAAGACTCCGAGCGTTTCTGGTTTACACATCCCGGAATCGCAGTTCTTGCACGCGAACGCATGAACTCCGAGCGAAAAAAGGCCCTACACGGCGCCATCGCGAACGCACTTTCAAGGCGTCGAAGGCGCGAAGCGTCGTTGGAGGTGGCGACTCACCTGGAGGCTTCCGGCGATGCTGCTGCCGCCTACCCGATGTTCATTCAAGCCGCCCGAGCCTCTGCAAGAGCCGGTCGAATCAGTGAAGTTTTCGACATCGCTCAACACGCGCAAGAGGTGCAAGCACAGGCGGAAAAGCAGCTCGACCGCAAGGAAGTGGCCAAACAGCGGCGTTGGTTGTACCTTCTTATTGGCGAGGCACACTTGGCCCGCGGTGAGTGGCCCGAAGCCATTCCGCCGCTCGAAAAATCCGTCGAGGCCGGTAGGATCGAAGGCGACAAAATCGCCTTGGCGCGCAGCCTC
>SYKL01000187.1 GCA_005797785.1 Pseudomonadota bacterium
CATCCATCGGGGACAGGTTCTTGAACGCCTGCAGGACACGAGGCCCTTCCATGTACATGGAAATGACCGCGAATACGAAAATCACTACTTCAATGCCAGCATTCATCGTCGAATTCAGCAAGGTGGGCACCGACTTCCGGCCCCAGTCCAACGCATTCAACGCCGCAGTTTTCAGCGGCTCAGCGATCATCGGAGCGAGTTCGTCTTCTTTTGGAAGGAAGTCCCGAATCCACTCGGGGATCATCTCATTCTGCGGAAGCGCCACAAACCAGCTCGCGGCGTCGGCGAGCTTCCCGGCCTGAATCGCGTCATTCGCTGCTTGCACAGCAGACAATGCCTGTTCGACGAACAGGTACACCATGTACCCCACCGGTCCGAACACGATCAGCGCCAACACACCGGTGGTGGCGAGCGCTGCAAAAAACGAACGCCCACCCATCTTGGCCAAAAACCAGCGATACACCGGCCAAGTGACGACCACCACCACCGTCGCAAACAACAGGGTGTATGCAAAGGGCGAGAAGAGGTAGGCCACCGCGAGCGCAGAAACCGTTAGGAAGCCAAAAAACCAAGCATCCTTGGTCCGTTGCGACCAAGGATCTTTCGGAACATCCGGATCGCTCAAGACAAACCTCCATTTGGCCACTGATCGAGGCCGTTGCGGATTCGCCCGATCAGATCGCCGCGTACCGCTTTGGCGGCCACCTTAACGGCATTGCGGATCGCACGAGCTTCAGAGCGCCCATGCGCCTTGATCACCACTTGGTCAAATCCGAGCAACGGCGCCCCCCCGTAAGAATTCCAGTCGGTCATCCGCTTCAATTCGCGGATCCCTCCCCCCAACATCGAAAGACCAAGGCGCCATTGCAGGCTTCGCGCCGCCGCTTGTCGCGCCACATCGTTCATCACTTCGCCAAAGCCTTCCAACATCTTCAAGACCACATTTCCTAAAAACCCATCGCAAACGACCACATCGACCGTTCCGCGCGGGATATCCAGCCCTTCCACATTGCCGGCGAACAACAACGGACCGGCCTTTAGTCGTCGATGCGCCTCAATGATCGCCGGCGTGCCCTTGTTAGGCTCGCTGCCGTTGGACAGCAACGCTACCCGAGGCGAAGCGATCTCGGAAATAACCGATGAGTACGCCGATCCCATCAATGCAAAGCCAACGAGATCGTCCTCAGAAGCGATCAGCGTCGCGCCCACATCCAACATCAACGCAAATGGATCGCCCCGCGGACCATGCTTCGCTTCGGTTGGATATACCGCCGCCAAAGCCGAACGTCGGATACCAGGTAAGCGCTCAAAACATCGGGCGGACGCAAGAATGGTTGCGCCCGTATGTCCAGCAGATACCAACGCTTTCGCATCGCCATCCCGAACCAATTTCGCTGCGGTCAAGATCGAACACCGGGGAAGGCGGTCCAAAGCTTCACGCGGGTCATCGGACATGGCGACGGATCCCTCCGCATGAACCAACGTAATCTTCGTTGGATCGTAGGCCACTCCGTCGAGAGCCGGCCCCAATTGCGCGAGATCTCCCACCAAAAAAACGTGAACGTCGACGTCCTCGCGGGACAACTGCGCTACACCGTGCGCCGTCGCCACCACGCCGTGGTCTCCCCCCATCGCGTCCAGCGCCACCGTCACCACCACAAGCCTCCGTGTCCACCGCCAAACGGTAGTTACCAAGAGTATCACACCCCGCCGGTGGCGGTTCGATCTCTGCTAGGATACCGCCGCTGCAACCGGAGGCATCATGACATCACCGAAATCCAGTAATCTGACTTGGCACGGAGCAAACGTCACCTCGGACGAGCGCGAGGGCATCCTTGGCCAAAAAGGGTGCGTGCTCTGGCTCACCGGATTGTCCGCCTCCGGAAAGTCCACCATTGCTCGCCGTTTAGAGCAGCTGCTTCTGGAGCGTAAGGTGACCGCTTATGTGCTCGACGGGGACAACCTGCGCATGGGGCTCAACAAGGATCTTGGTTTCTCCCCCGCCGATCGCGCTGAGAACATTCGGCGGGTAGGTGCGGTGGCCCAATTGTTTGCGGACGCAGGCACGGTGTGCATTACCGCGTTCATCTCTCCTTATCGCGAGGATCGAGATCTCGCGCGTTCGCTCAACCTTCCGGGCCGATTCATAGAAGTTCACGTGTCAACCAGCCTCGAAGCCTGCGAAGCACGCGATCCGAAGGGTCTCTACAAAAAGGCACGAGCGGGCCAGATTCCAGAATTCACAGGTATTTCCGCCCCTTATGAAGTGCCAATGGCGCCGGAAATCACCCTCGACACCGAAAACCGCGACGTCGATGAATGCGCTTATCAATTGGTCCAAGACTTGCGTCAACGCGGATTTATTCCAGCGGCGTGAGCCACCCTAGCTCCCGTGGGCGATCGCCTCGCCCACCATCAGGCCCATGGCCATGGTGGTCACCTGCGGATTGACGCCCAGGCTGGTCGGAAACATGCTTGCATCGGCCACATGGAGGTTGGCCCAATCCCACACCTTCCCGGAGGCGTCGATCACGGACGTCTCTCGGCTCGCTCCCATGCGGCAGGTCCCCATCGGATGAGACGCATACAGCAGGAGTTTGTTCGCCGGTAAATCATCAGGTATCGCAGACAGAATGTCGGCCTTGGTCTTGATCGTGCGGCCGATCTGCATCGCCGGCATGACTTCCAGCGCCCCTGCGGCCAAGAAAACCTCGGCACAAAGCCTCGTACCCGCCATGAGCCGACTCTTGTCGCCCTCGCCAAAGTGATAGTAGAGATCCGGACCGAGCGGCGTTTGACGCACCGAACCGCCGCTGTCCGTGTCGTGCACCAGCGACCCGGCACTCGCAATGTGGGAAAGGTTCGACAAATACTCCAAGGTCTCCTTTCCAATACGGGTTTGGAGCAACAGGAAATACTGGTCGGGGGTCACGGAATAGGTCTGAAGCAGAAACCCCTTTTCCCAGCAGTCCACATAATAGCCTTGGGTGACCCCACTCCACGGACGTATCTCTTGCTCAAACCTAGCTAAAAGGCCGCAGGTAGGGTGGACAACCATGTGTTGCCCACAGTGCGTGCTGTCCGCCAAGCCGTTGGCCAACAAGAACAGCGGGCTTCCGATGGGTCCCGCCGACAACACAAAGGTCTTCGCCGAAACGCGGATGGAGCCCTGTGGACGCTGCGAATCCGGATGCAAGGTCTGCCCGGAGACCGCCACCACCCGATCACCAACGGTTTCCACCTTGCTTACTCGGCAATCGGCGTACACGCCGACGAGATTGGTGCCCAAGGCCTCGGCCATAAAGGTACGGTCAACCGAGAACTTCCCACCCGTCGGGCAACCGTACTGGCAGATCCCGCAACCCACGCATCCAGGCGCGGAACGTGCCATAAACTCGCCTTTGAGGCCGAGAGCCTCCGCCCCTTGCTTGAAGATCAGGTTGTTGTTGCGTTGGACCGCGACGGGATTCACGGTCACACCGATCGTTTTCCAGATCCGGTCAAAGTAGCCGTTGAATCGATCATCGGTGACCCGCTCGCACCCGTACTGTTCGCGCCACTCCTTCATCACCGAAGGTGGCGTTCGAAAACAAATCGCCGAATTGATGAGCGTGCTCCCACCCACTCCGCGCCCACCCGGAAGAGGCATGACCACATTGCCTCGTGTCACGCGCATGCCCCGCTCTTGGTAGAGGTGCTTGAACGCGAAGCTGGTTTCCTGGCGGAAATCCGACGGTCGCCAGTGGCTCCCCTCCTCCAGAACCGCAACTGTTAGCCCCGCCCCCGTGAGTGCCGCAGCCGCAGCACTCCCCCCGGCGCCGGCGCCGATGATGCAGACGTCAACTTCCAACTCCACATGCGCTGGATAGCTCTCGGAACTGTGTTTTCCTGGTCGCCAATCGTTCATGGGCGAAAGTCCTTACATCCCACGCGCCAACCCATATGGTCAAGCACTTGACGATTTGAAAAATACGCCATCCCGAACAATGTGCGCAAAAGATCGAGTCCCGCACGCCTCGGTACTACGGAAGGATCGGACCACACGTCCAAAACCTCGGCGCGCTCTTCGAGGGACAACTGCGAAAATCGCTGTCCACGCGTGACCAAGGTACCCCATTCGATCGCTCGCAAAGTGTACCGAAACGCGCTTTGTGCCGGCTCTTCTACAATATCGGCCAACAGCCGATCCACCTCGGCCACCACGCCCGCCTGCACGCCGTCCACCGGCATCGGCGCACCGGGAAAAAACGCCAACGCCAATGCAGATACAACTGACAACTCTTCGGCCGACAGCAACCGTGCGCCGGGCGCCGGCACATCCAACCTCAGCCCCGCACCAAAGGTAAGAGCAGCACCAAAGGCCATTCCGACCTGGATCAGGCGCCGGCGAGTCACCGATGTGTCACTCGTGCTTCCCAACATCAACTCCGGCGAGACGATCCACCCCTTCCAGGATAACGGGGCAAGCCAAAGCAGGTGCCCCCTGCCGCGGTACTTCGAGTATACTCCCCCCGTGCCTTGGGAGCGTCGCGTTGAACATCTCCAACCAGACGTTGACCGCCCTTCTTCTCGTGACCTTGCTTTTGGTGGGAGCCGCAGTCGCTCTCACCTTCGCGGGGGGCTCTGAGCCTCCTTCGGTTCCCGAGGTAGAGACGCGATCCGTCCAAATTTCAGTGCTGCCGAAAGTCACTCGCATCGGCGATCAAAAGATCGATCCGAACGGGCCACTGTTGGTCGAGATCGACAAAGGGACGGACGCTCCATCGGCCACGCTCGAATGCGGCGCCACCGGACAGACCCCCTCGGGGGAGTCCGCCGCCTACAAATCCGAACATCGCGCGTACAAAGGGCGGCTTGGCATCGCCAGCTTGCCATTCGGCTCCTGTGGGCTGCGGCTCGCTGGGACAGAGCAGGCATTCTCCCCGGTATACCCCGGTGACCGACTCAAATGCCGAGCCGAAGGGGTTCGGACCGTATGCACCGGCGGCATCGCCACCGAAAAGGCCGGCATTGTGAGCGTGCATTCAGAGATTGGCGGCCAACTGTTTGTCGACGGCCAAGACAGCGGTCCACTTCCCGTCGAAAAACTCAAAATGAACGTCGGAAATCGAGGTTTGATCGTGCGCTTGGCGGACGGCCAAGAGATGCAGTGGACGCTCAACGTCAACCCGGGCGAACAACTCGTGGTCGAGTTCCCCGATCCCGGGACCTCCCAAAAACCACAACCTCAGCCGAATGTACCGGGCGAGCCCCCCGCCGTTCCGCCGCCTGAAGGCGCCGTCACCCCCACGGACGGCACGACGCCCACCGAGGGCGCGACGCCCGCCGAAGGCACGCCCCCAAGCGTTCCCGCAGCTCCAGCCGAGCCCCCTGCCGGCGCGACCATTGCACCCGCGGATCCTACGGTCCCATAAACACGCACATTCCCCGAGGGAGCCGCATGTCCACGGCGGATGACCGCGCACTCAAGGCCGAGGCAGAAATAGGTCGCATCAATGCCTTTTTCCCCATCCTTCCTCGGCTCGGCAACCGTTGGGCGGCCTCTCGTCCGTGGGAAGGTCGGGTCCTCGCCCTGAACCTCCACCTCACCACGCTCACCGGCGCCCTCATTCAGGAGTTATCGCTCGGCGGAGGGACCTTTTTAGTAAGCGCTGCCAATCCGGCCACCACGGATCCCGGCACGGTCCAATTCCTTCGAAACCAGGGCATTGAAGTATATACCGGCGGAGACATGGAGGACCGGCACCAACAAGTGCTGAACCACCGCCCTTCCATGCTGGTAGATGTCGGCTTCGACCTAATTCATGCATTGTTGGAAAAACGACCGGATTTGGTCCCACAGATCACCGGCGCGGTGGAGGTCACCCGAAGTGGTATCACCCGCCTACGGCAGCGGAAGAACCTGCCATTTCCAATGATGAACATTAACGACGGACGGCTCAAGAATGCCGTGGAGAACCGGCACGGTGTCGGTGAAGCCTTCTGGCAAGCGGTTTCGCGACTCACTGGCATGCATTTGTCGGGGCGCCGTGCGGCGGTGGTCGGCTATGGACCGGTGGGACGCGGATTAGCGGCGTACGCCAGGGCGGCAGGCCTAAACGTCGAAGTGGTGGAGCGCGACCCCGTTCGACGCCTGTTCGCTCATTACGACGGTTTTCCGACCCCTTCCTTATCCGAGGCGCTTTCGCGCGCTCACCTGCTCGTTACCGGCACGGGAGCGAGGCACGTGGTCACGGCGGCCGACCTCGGTTCTGCCCGAGATGGCTTGGTCCTCGCCAACGCAGGTCACGGTGGCGACGAAATCGACGTTCACGGCATTCAACGGGCCGCTATCCGGGTCGACCAGATCGCCGAACATGTCGTTCGCTACCGTCTCGACAGCAACGCGAGGGTGACCCTCCTCGGCAATGGGCATCCACTCAACATTGTTTTGAATTCTGGCTCGCCCGAGCCGGTACTCCTGCAGTTTGCGGTACTCGGCTTGGCGCTTGAGTATTTGGCCACGCAGAGTGTTGCTCCCGGCGAATTGCTCGTCCCTGACGCGATTGAGGATGCCGCCGCTGCGCTGGCCCTCGAATCCCTCGAACCGTCCTAAGATGTCGCTTCCCGACCAAGTACGAAAGGGGGTGGAGGCATTGCAAAAAGGCAAGCCAGACGCCGCCATCGCCGAACTCGAACCGGTCTTCGACGACCCCGAATTTGCCGCCGCCGAGGATCTGCGCGACATTCGCGCTCGCGTGGGATCCCTGCTTGGACAGGCTTGGTTGTTAGCAGGGAAACCCGAAAAAGCCGATCGACCCCTTCGGGAGGCGATGCGACTCGCCAAGGCGCTGTCCGACGAGGCCGGCGTCGCCTCCATTCGACGGCTTCAAACACAGGTTATCGCCCAAATCACCGAACGTCACCAACAGAGCACCGAGGCGCAAAAGCTCGCCAAAATCGCTCAGCAATCCCTGGAGGAGCTCCTTTCGGGGGTCACCGACGTGGAAATGCAACTGGACCTCCTGATTCGCAAGTCCATCGCGGAAATCGAGCATGGACGACCAGCTTCAGGTGCCGACATCGCCAGTCAGGCGCTGCAACTCGCCCGCTCCCATGGGCGCATCCGCGAACAGGTGTTGTCCCACATGTCGTTAGCGCGCGCCGTGCCGACAAAAGCCTCGATCGAACTGCAGTTAGCCCTTGAGATCGCCGCCACCGCCGGAGAGTTCAATTTGGTCGGCGGCATCGTCAAGGCATCGGAAATCGCCGGAATTACCCTCCCAAGTCAGCCCTTCGCTGGCCGGGACCCCTCGTGAGGGTGGCCGCAATCGACATCGGCACCAATTCGTGCCACCTGTTGATCGCTGAAGTGTCGCCAGAGGGCCAGATTTCCGTTGTCGAGAAGGCCCGGGAGCAGGTCGAGCTGGGCGCCGGGGAGTTCGCGCACCAACAGATCACGGAAGAAGCGTTCTCACGTGGAATTTCCGCCCTTTCCCGATTCAAGGATGCCTGCGATTCGTTCGAGGTCGAGGACATTCACGCCGCCGCCACTTCGGCAGTAAGAGAAGCGGCTAACGGGGCGGATTTCTGCCGCGCGGTCAAACAACAGACCGACATTCACGTCCGCGTCATCTCCGGAATCGACGAAGCTCGGCTGATCTACCTTGGAGCTCGCGCCGACATCGACTTTACGCCCGGCCGAGCCATGATTTTTGACCTCGGGGGCGGCTCAACCGAATTTGTGCTCTGTGACTCTGTCCAATCCCTCGTTTTGGACAGCCTGCCCCTCGGGCACATACGGCTTTCCGACGCTTTTGTACGCACCGATCCGATCTCGGACGGCGATCGGCGTGCCCTCCGCAGCCACATCCAATCCCTCCTTCAACCTTTGCTTGCTCGGGTACGACCTGGCGACTTCACGACGCTGGTGGGCACCAGCGGCACGGTTCGCGCCCTCGCGCTGATGGCGACGCTCAGCCGCGGCGATGCAGCGCCGGAACACGAACACGGCCTGCTGCTCCGAACCACGGAGCTCGATGAACTGATTCGCACCTTTCGAAGCCGTCCTTCGTCACAGTGGCAGAATATTCCCGGATTTGATCCAAAACGAAAACGTACCATCGTCGCCGGCGCTTTGTTGATCCGCGAGATCTTGCGCGCGCTCAACAAGGACCAAGTGATCAGTTCCGAGCGCTCCCTTCGCGATGGGCTCATCGTCGACTGGATCCTCCGGCATCGCCCCGAGCTGGACATCTCCCGTTCGGTACCCGATCCTCGCCGCCGCGCGGTTTTGACCATGCTCAATCACTATGGCGCGGATCGCATTCATGCACGGTTGGTCGCAGATTTTGCGCTTCAGGTGTTCGACGCCACCGCCCCCCTTCACGGCCTAAGTATCGACGATCGGAGAATTCTCGAATTTGGTGCAATGCTTCATGACATTGGCCACCACATCTCCGGCAACGATCACCACCGCCACAGCCAATACCTCATTCGACATACTCCGATGCCGGGCTTCACTTCGCCCGAAATCGCTCTTTTGGGAAACCTGGTCCGCTACCACCGAGGCGGAAAACCCAAAGAGAAACATCAAGACTATGCTTCACTCTCGGGACCTGACCGGAAAAAGGTTCGGCTCCTCTCCGCGATCCTGCGATTGTCGGACGCACTCGATCGCGGTCACAACCAGAACGTGGTGCACCTGGATGTGTCCCTGGACCCGCAGGGCCTCCAGCTTCGGGCGATCACCCGCGACTCCAGCGACCTGGAACGATGGGCTCTCGTTCAAAGATTCGAGCACCTCGAAACCGAACTTGGAGTGCCCATTTCTGTCGAGCTCACCCGACGCGAAGCCACCTGAGAGCTTTCCGATCACCAGCAGGTGCGATCGGCCAGCAAACGCGCTAAGTACACTGCGGAGCGTTCGGCGATGGATTTCATGGAGACCCCAGAGGAGATCGCGGGTCAGCTGGAACTGGCTCGTAAGCGACTCAAGGAGTTCGAGGAAGAGACGGAGTCCTCGGTTCTTCTGGGGCGGCTGCGGGCGTCGAATCCTTTCCACTTGGCGCTGGTGGCGCGAGTGGTCACTCTGTTGGTGATGGCGCTCGGTATTGTCGCCGCAATCGGTCTTTTGTCGCTGCCGTGGGCCATTGACCCGCTTCCCCTGTGGTTCACCAGCCTCGAAGACGCCTTCGAGTTCCCTCTGCCGCTATTGGCCGCCGTCTTCTCCTGTTTGATGGCGTTCGCATACTTCGGTGCCGGTCAGGCGGCGTTGGCGTTCGCTCGCGAGTGTCCGCTAATGCCACACGAGCAACGGGAGCACGACCGCCTGCTCAATGAAGTAAAGCGCTTGTCCAGTCAGAAGGCCATCATGGATCGCGTCCGGGCCACCCCGATGGGAGCTCGCCCTCGCACCAGCACGCCGGTCGGGCAGCGCTCGGCGACTTCGCCTCTTGCCAGCAGCGCTTCCAACGCATTGATTTCCGCCGTGACGCCGATGCCTCGGACGCTGACCGAGGCAGCCCGCGGCAGCGGCGGCCGGGTCGCCCAAACGCCGCCCCGCATGGATCTCCCCCCCATCGGTCGCAACACGACCCCGCTGGGCGCCACCCAGCGTTCGGGAGCCGACTCTTCGATCAAGCGCCGGGGTGCCTCTAGTTTCACCCCCAGCCCCGCACAAGCGCGTGAAACGCCGCGTTATGCGCCGCCAACCCCGCGCCCGGAAGCCCGGGCCACCGCCCCCGCCTCCCAAGTCACCGAGCGCTCCGTGGTTAGGGCCGTAGAACGCGCCGCCAAGCTCGAGAAAGAGCACGCCCGCACGGAACGTTCCGTCACCAACGTGCCCACCGATCCGCCAGAGGAGGTCACCGACAAGACGCGGCGATCCTTCAATGTCGATGCGGCTCCTCGCGAATACGACGCGGGGCAGCCAGCGCTGTCCTCCACCTCGCGCAATGGCGGCTTCGAACAGCGGTATGCCACCCATTTTCCAAAGTGGGGCCCGGTCGACGAGCCTTGGCTGGAGGACGCGATCCAGAAATCCGAGGCCCTCGCCACGGGCTTTCCGGTGCAAGCCCATTTGCAGTTTTCCGCCGAAGCACACCTACCATTTACACTGATTCTAGAGCGAGCAACGCCCGCTATGGCCGTTCGCGCCATGGTGTCCTACGTCGAATTCCTCGCGAGCATCGCAACTCCGCCACGAGCCCGAATCGCGCTCCGAAGCGTTCCACACCTCGATCGCAGCTTCCATCGAAATGTCGATGCCGCCCTCGAACCCTACTTCAGCGGCCGGTTTCGGGTCATCCGCGAGACCGATCGCATCGAAATCGAGTTCGAAGCTTGGGACGAAGCCTGGAACGATTTCCCATACCTGCCGCTCGATAGCGGAGAATAACGACCTTTGGTCCTGTTCCAAGAGGCGCTTCGGCTAAAGTCGCTGCATCGCGCCGGATGGCTGCGCAAGGGCATCTCGGGACCCGAATCCGTCGCGGCCCATTCCTGGGGCGTTGCATGGTTGGTGGTCGCGCTGCTTCCGAAAGACATGGATCGCGCAAAGGCGCTGACCTACGCCATTTTACACGATCTGCCGGAGTGCAAGGTCGGCGACATTACCCCTGAAGACGGCATTTCCGCGTCAACAAAGCACGAATTGGAGCGCCACGCGCTCAAGGCGATGGCCCACGGGGCACCGTGGTTTGAGGTGTGGGAAGCGTACGAGCGCCAGGCGGATCCCGAGTCTCGTTTTGTTCGAGAGCTCGACCGCCTCGATATGGCATTCCAAGCGGTTTATTACGCGCGTGAGGGATACCCTGGGATGGCCGAATTTGTGCAGTCCGCGGCGCAGGTGGTTCAGCACCCCGTGCTCCGCCCGCTTCTCGAACAATGCGCTCAGGAACTCCAACTCGCTGTGTAGGGCCAAGCCGCGGCACCCGTCGATGTATTCTGGCCGCGGAAGGCAACATGATCGTCCTGCTCCCGCTATTGAATTCAGCTCTGGCCGCTGCTCCCACCGTCGATGTCCAACTTGGATCCGATTTCCCGCTCGACGTCGGAGGTCGGGTGACCGTCGAGGGGCCCTACCGCCTGCGCGCCACGGCCGCGGTTGGTTGGATGCCGCCCGCCTATTTGGACACGATCAACGCCTTCTGTACTGGTGTCGGCTGGTACGACGACACCACCGCGCTGTTGATCGACACGGCGCTCCAAAACGCGCTGATCGCCCGCTTTCATCTGGGGTGGCGTCCTTTTCCCAAGCTGGGCTTCCAATTCGAACTCGGCTACGGATTTGCCGGCCTAGGCGGTGGACTTTCCGGCTCCGATGCCATCTCGGCCGTAACGGGTGAGGATCTTCCGGAGGAATCCGACGAGCCGTACACCTTTCTCGTCAAAGCCGCCGCCCATCAGTTCGACGTCACACTCGGGTGGGAATGGACCATCAAACGTCATTTTCTCATCCGAGCCGACCTCGGAGGCGTGTTCACCCTGGGCGCACAGACGGACATCGAACCCGACTTTGAACCTCGCCCGATTGTCGAAGGTAAGATCGACGCCGCCGAGATCGCCGGCGAGGAGTACATCAACGACACGCTGACTTCGTACGTTCATAGCCCGACCATTGGCTTGATGATCGGATGGCGGTTCGGCGGCGAAAAGTAAAGTTCTTTACCAATTGATCGCTCCGTAGGCAGGTGGGCACTGGCTCAGCGGAGGATCCCGCCATGCAGCTCCTATTGCTTGCCTTGTCCGCGTTTGCCGGCGAACGCCCTACCCAAATCCACATTTCCGACAATCCTGAGGCCTGGTACGAAGGAACCTCCCCGGTTCCCGGGCGGGAGATCGGCATTTTCGTCCAGTTCGCCAGTGCCGAACACGACCCTTTTTACTATTCAGCAGATTGTTCCGTGACCACACCGGAACAAGAGCTGGTGACCGTGCGCACACCCCCAACCCTGATCGAATCCGGCGTCGATGTCGTCCGTTCTCCCCTCTTTCTCGTCGAATGGCCCGACGCCACCGTCGAAGTCAGCTGCGCCCCGGACTACAACCCCACCTGGGCGATCGCCACCGAGGTTCCTTCGGTTTGGGCCCAACGCTCGCAAGCGTTGGCGGGCCCAGCCAAGGCCGTCGCACGAACGCCATTTGTACCGCCCGTTTCGTCAGAGGAGCCCGCATCCGAATTCTCCGGCAGCGAAGGACCGGATGTCGACGCACCGGCGGAAGAGGCTCCGGACGGCGACATTCCCACCGCTGAGGCGGATCACACCTGCGTCGAAGCCCTCACCCGCGCCGGATGGGGAGCTTCCACCTTCGGATTTTGCGAAAACGTAGAACCCAGCTGCGCGGTAAAGTTCTTGGAAGCCGGCTGGCCTCCGAGTGCGCTTTCCAGGTGCGTTTCCGAATAGTTCATTCGTTCATGCACATGAACGGATGAATCCTGTCAGCCCCACCAACGGGCCCCGATCGCCACCGCCGCGAGTGCCACGGCATACACACCAGAGAACCAAAACACGCCCCCAAACCCCCAACCCGTGGCCCGAGCCTCGATGGCGGCGCTGAGCATGGCGGTCGCCGCGACCACCATCAGGCCCGCGGTGAGCGCCTCCCATGGCCACGGCGTCAACGGCGCGGCCACCACCGACGCCAACAGCAGCCCCCAAGGGATCCCCGCCCCTGCGCTTCGCCAGCGCTCGTAGCGCTCATCCAGCGCTGTGCCGCTCTCCTGGACGACCAATCCTCCCAGCCGGCGAACCCGCGCCCGCAGCGCCGGCAGCAACACCGTCGGCACATCAACCGACATGCCCGATGCGCCGCGGGTCTGCGCCCAGACGCGGGAAGTTCGCCGCCCGACCCGGCAATATACGGCATCCACCTGGTCCCAGGGGACGACAAAAATCCACGGAGGCCCCAACGAAAGTCCGTTTTTACCGACCAGCGCCCGGTCACGGAGCCGAGCCACCGGCCAAAGGCCCGCCAGCCACACCCCGAGGCCAGCCCAGTCACCATACCACCAAAGCGCGGCTACCGACGCAACAATCCACAGCAGGCTTCCCACCATCCACACCGGCAAACCGGGCAGGCCCCAGGGGACCGCCGGGAAGGTGCCCGCCCCCCAATCCGCCGAGAACGGCAGTTTTGGAAACGCTTGCCGAAGGCGCTGGCGAAGCTCGCCATACCCCTCTTCAATCGGAACCGACCATCCCGGGCCTCGAACCATCAAAAACGGCCGCCCACGCCACGGCTCCCATCGCTCATGGAAGCCTTCCAGCTGTTCAATGGAAAAAGACTTTCCTTCCCAATGAATCGATTGCTCGTCCCACTCCAACAACGTCTACCCCGGTGGCCAGGAGAGCCGACGCCCGCCGAGGACGTGAAAATGCAGGTGATCGACCGTTTGTCCGCCATGGTCGCCGTTGTTCGTCACGACGCGATACCCGCCCTCCGCTAGACCCTCCTGGGCGGCCACATCGCGAATCGCCAGCATCAACTTCCCTAACAGCACCGCATCTTCATCGGACGCCGCAGACAGCCGAACGATGGGCTTCTTCGGGATCACCAACACATGCACCGGCGCCTGCGGTTGAATGTCGCGAAACGCAAGGATGTCTGCCGTTTCATATACGATTTGCGCGGGTATTTGGCGCGCGATGATTTTCTCGAACAGGGTCACGGCAACCTCCGAACCCAAGCCACATACGCCGGATCGGAGCGTTCGACATCCACCGGCAGCGCCAAAATCTCCACCGTCTGATAGGGGTGAATCTCACGGATCCGCTGGCTAAGCGCATCGATCCGATCGGCGGCCACCTTGATCCACAACGCCGATTCGGCGTCGGTCTGCAGCGCACCCTCCCAGAAATAGAAGGATTTCAGCCCAGGAACCACATTCACGCAGGCGGCAAGGCGCTCTTCCACCAATTGCCGCGCGATCCGCTCCGCTATATCCACCGGCGCATTGCACAACACCACATACATCGCCTACCCCGGAACGATGGTTTGGTCCTTTCCTAGGCACATTTTCTGCTCTCTGGCGGCATTTTTGAACCACTCGACGTTTCGGCGCGCGGGTCCGGAGAGATCGGCCTCCGAATACTTGGGGTTGGGTTTGTACCAGGGCGTTGCCGCAAACTTCTGCTTCCACTCCGGGTTTTGGAACTCAAACCCGTAGTATGCGTAAATGCCATTTCGGAAATTGTCGTATTCGGCGCACATCATCACGTCGCTGCTCGGCCAATCGAGCTCGCAAGCCATCGGATCGTGGGCCTGACACAACTCGCAATACCGGCGTTGAACCTCTTCATAGTCGTACGTGACCAACAGCCGAATCGGGTCGCATTCCGGAAGCTCGGGAGGCTTCCAAGTGGGCGCCACGATCGTCAAATCCGCCGCAGCGTCTCCCAAGGGCGGAGCACTGGTCTCAGAGGTGCCACCGGTACAAGCGATGGCCAAGAGCAGAGAAAGCGCGCTCACGAACTTCCGCATCCATCGTCTCCAGTGTAAGGGAGCGGGAAATCAGCCCCCGCACCCACATCATCCAGCGCCTCACCATAACGCGCTCGCCTAGAGGGTCGCGTCGAGGGGGTCGGCGTCGACGTCATCTTCGTCCCCATCGTTGTCCGTGTCCGCAAAGATGGGCGAGGTACCCCACATAAACTCTTGGAAATTGGTCAGGCCGTCGCCATCGTCGTCGGCACCCGCCGCTCCGGAGCCCCACCAAGCCGTCCATCCGTCCGGCAAACCGTCTGAATTCGCATCGGCGTGCCAATTGACGGTCACCGCCGTGCCCGCATAGGCGCCGACGTGCGAACGGCCGCCCCAACCGTTGAAAATCGTCGGATCACCGGTATTCAGAGCTGGGGATCCAGGGTGAACGTGCAGGTCCACCGCATCCATCGGCAGGTAGTAGTTGAACGACTGGAACTGCGGATCCATGAACCGGTTGGTCGCATCCGTGTTTGGATGTGTCACGCCGACAAATGCAGGTGCGAAGTGGTCAAAGAACATCCCGTAGCTGGAAAAGAAGTCCGCGGAGTTGCTGTCGGTGAACACCGCATCCGCCGCATTTGCTCCATAGTTGGAAGCAAAAATGGCGTTGAGGCTTTCGGCCGCCGAGGTGTCCCCCAGAGTGCCGTCCCCGAGCGCCAGGCCACCGCCGGAGTCTGCGGCGTAGTTGTTCACCACCGAGGCATTCTCCAGGTACAGATAAGAATCTCCCGCGACGGAGAATCCGCCGCCGAAGGTCTCCGCGTAGTTTCCATACACGACGGCGTCCATCGCGCCCAACCCAGAACTGCTCAAGAAGCCTGCACCACCCTCGTATACCGTCGCTGCATTGCCCCAAAAATCCGTCGAAACCAGGGCCGCGGTGGAGTCAACTGCAAACAATCCGCCCCCAATGTCCGCCTCATTCCCCATGAACGACGAGGTGAACACCGTCAAATCGCTGCCGTCGAGGGCAACACCGCCGCCGCCGTCAGTCCCACCCACATTTTCGACGAAATAGGTGGATTCGACGTCCACAGTGCTCGCGTCCGCATACAACGCGCCCCCGCTGCCCGTGGCCAAGTTCCCCGAGAACACGACATCCACGATGTCCGCGGTGCCCAAAAACACTTCGATCGCCCCACCGTCCACCGCGAGGTTGCTATCGAAATCCGAGGTATCGAGTACTAACCCCCCTTCCACAGAGATTGCACCGCCGTTGATTTCGGCCGCATTGTCGGCAAAGACACACTCGGCCATCGTGACCGCACCCGCCTCAGCATACAGGCCGCCGCCGTAGCTGCTGGCGTAATTTCCATCGAACCAAACCTGGTAAAAGAAAGGTACCCCGTCAACGACGTACACGCCGGCACCCGAATCGGCGGAATTGTCCAACAGCGTGACCGCCGCCAGAACGCCGGCCCCGTCCATCCGGAAAGCCGGCATTCCATCGGAACCGGTAACCGTGCCGCCGAGCCAAACGCCGTCGCTATTCAGCTCCACCGTGGGCGCTCCTGTGTTCGCTGGTTGAACCACCGTACCGGACTGCCCCCAAATCACGATGTTCTTGCCGGTGTAATCCACATTTTCCGTGTACGTCTTGTCGTACAAGCAGATCCAATCCCCGTCAGCAGCCAGTGTGACCCGGCTTTGAATGCTGTCATTGACGCTCAACACCCACTCACCATTCTCCGAGCAGTCCACATCCACGCCGTCGCAATCGAGGTCTTCGGCGCCCGGGTGGATCAAGGGATCACTGTCGTCGCAATCGACATCCTCGCCATAGCCGTCCCCATCGGCATCCACGACGTCGGTATCTGCGGTTTCGCCCGTATCCCCGGTGTCGCCCGTATCCCCGGTGTCGCCCGTATCTCCGGTGTCGCCCGTATCTCCGGTGTCGCCCGTGTCCCCGGTGTCGCCCGTATCCCCGGTGTCGCCCGTATCCCCGGTGTCGCCCGTATCCC
>SYKL01000021.1 GCA_005797785.1 Pseudomonadota bacterium
CAGGTTCCTTTCGTAAAGTGGGCTCGAAAACCCCCGCGATTGCGCGGATCGGCGAAAAGTCCACGCGCTACGTCTTGCGTAAAATGGACATTCCCGTTCCCTTTGTTGGCGATCGGTGGGTCCTCGCAAAAGAAACCTTAGACGCCACCGATGCCTCGAAATTCACTCTGAAAATTGAGGGCCTCGCCGGCAACGTTCGACACTACGACACCACCTGGACGCTCACCCCCTCCTCCTTGGGTACCTTCGTTGAAGTACGGGTTTCGTCGGATTTGAACTTCCAGGTCCCGTCCTGCTTGGCCGGGCTAGGCTCCTCAGAATTAAGGGGTTCTCTCCGTCGCTTTTCCGAGATCGCAGACACCAAACTTTCTCAATAGCTGTCCTTTGGAGCCTTTATGCTCACTTTTTCCATCCTGTTTTTATTTGCATGCCGCCAACCGCCCGATGAGGCCAAGCCCGAGTTCAACGAGGCGATTCGGCTGTTGCTCGCGGCACATCCCGCAGACCAGGACGTGCTCGATCAGGCAGCAAACGACTTTCTCGATACGGTCGATGGAACACTAAATTTCGAAGAGGGCCTAAAGGAACGATCGGCGTTGCCCGACAATCCGTCGGCGTCCGACGTCGACTCCTTCGACCATCCCGGGCGGGATCCAGACGATTTGATGGGCATTGTAGTGGGCCGCATCTCCGAGCACCCCATCGAGTCGCATTGGCCGATTCAATTGTGGGAGGATCAACGCCCCGTTGAGCCCTACTCCCCCGATCTGTTCTCGCGGGAGTTTCTTTCCGGCGGTGATTGCTGGCTTGATAACTGCGATACCATGGAAACAATCAATGACATCATCAAGGAAAACCTCCTGATGACCATGGCCTACAAGACCCGCAAGGACTTTCGAACGTTCAACGAGGGGGAAGGCTACATCGCCTGGTCGTGGACGCAGGAAGAGATCTGGGACGAAGGCGAAAACGATGCGATCCTCCAATCTTTTACCGTTGACATCTGGGCTCCTCGCGGCAATCGGACGATGAGAGTCGGGGCCCTCTGGAGTGAAACGGTGCTTTCCGTCAATGCTTCCGAGGATCTGCAGCTCACCACCACCATGGTGGGTCTCGACAAAACGCAGGGAGCTGCCGACGAATACCTCGACGACGTTGAGGGGGACCAATGAACTTCGTACGTTCTTGCTTTGAATGGGGATTTTATCCCTTCGTCATCGTCAGCAACATCGCCATCGTGTGGGTACTCCAGCGCGCCGGAGTGCCGGGCAGCGTCATCGGAGCGGCCCTCCCCTTCGCTTATGGCGCCTTGATCATCGGCCTTGAGCGATGGATGCCGGACTACGCGCCATGGGTCACCTCGTGGAGAACACACGTTAACGACCTTTTACACGGCATTTTTTCTAACACCCTACCCAGCGCGATTGGGCGCGCCGTCGTGCTGACCGTGGTCAGCGGCATTTCCGTTCGCGTAGAACAGGCTTTTGGCACGGGAATCTGGCCAGACAGTTGGCCTTACCTGGCTCAACTCGTGCTCGCGGTGGTGTGCGCCGACTTCGTGTTTTACTGGGGCCATCGCCTGATGCACACCATCCCTGCAATCTTGCGTTGGCACGCGATTCACCACAGCTTCGAGCACATGTATTCGTTGGCGTCGCTCACCAATCACCCCGGCCAAGTGATCGTGCACTACACCCTAGAATTTGCGTTCCTCGTGGCTTTAGGTGTTCCGCAAGAGATCCTAGTTGGTCAAGCGGTTTACAAAGCGGTACACGGCATCGTGCAACACTCCAACCTGCCCATGAAGTTTGGCTGGTTGAACCTCTTCTTAAGCACGCCCGAAATGCACCGCTGGCACCACCACAAAGCCATTCGCGAGAGCAATTCCAACTATGGAAACACCACGGCGGTGTGGGATCACCTGTTCGGCTCCCGCAACCACGAGTGGAACCGCCCTATGCCCCGCGATGTGGGGCTGCCGCCTGGCATGCAAATCGAACCCAAATTCCTGGAACAGATGGCAGTGCCGTTCACCTGGAACCGTCGTTTCCCACAGGCGCCAACGGGCTGGATTCCCGTATATCCCACCACAAAACGTGGTTTCCTGCGGGCAGAGCAGCGCCTCGCTCAGGGACACGCGGCGCCATGAGCGAGGCCTTGGCAGCGGCGATCGCCGGCCGCGAACAGCGATTCATGCTCCAAATGGGGCTGCTGGCGCTGTGGGCCTTGGCGTCCGGAGTCTGGGCCGGCTGGAACCTTCGGGACACCAAGACTCCCTATGTGCACGGTGCATTGCTCCTTTGGTCGTTAGGAATCCTCGGAATGGCGGCGTTCAAGTCGTATGCGAACTTCGGTCGCGAGTTCCGCGATGCTGCTGTATACATCGTTGCAGCTCAACAATTGGAGAACACCATGTGGACCAACGGTGTCACGATGGGCTTGTTCGGCGGCATCGCACTGGGATTCTCACGATTGTCCCCCACAGCCGCGCGAGTTTTCTGCCTACAAGGGATATTCCTGTGCGCGTTCGACTTTTCTTTCGCCTACCTTCATCGCGCCGCCCATCAAACGGAGTGCGCGAAATACCATTTTTGTAGCGCACAACGGATGGAATCCATCGAGACGAAATAGTAAACAGATTTACTATTTTCCGACTGGCCTCCGAAGGTTCCCAGCGCTAGAAGATGGAACGGAGGACTCGTGAAAAACGTCCATAATAACGTTCTGAGTTGCATTGGCGACACCCCCATTGTCCGCGTCAACCGCGTGACCGAGGGGCTGCAAGCCAATGTGCTGGCAAAACTCGAGTACCTCAACCCCGGTTCCTCCGTCAAAGACCGCATTGCTCTGCAGATCATCGACGACGCCGAAAAGGCCGGACTGCTGAAGCCCGGCGGCACGATCGTCGAAGCCACCAGCGGAAACACCGGTGCTGGGCTGGCGATCGCCGCAGCGATCAAGGGATACAAGTGCATTTTCGTCCTCCCAGACAAGCAATCCGAGGAGAAGCGAGCCGCATTGCGTGCTCTGGGCGCCAAGGTGGTGATCACCCCCACCGATGTGACTCCCGACGATCCGCGTTCTTACTATAAAGTAAGCCGGAAAATCGCGGATGAGACCCCCGGCGCCTTCTATGCAAACCAGTACCACAACCCGAGCAATCCCCTCGCCCATTACAAGACCACCGGTCCCGAAATTTGGGACCAGATGGGTGGAAAGATCGACGTTTTCGTTGCGGGCCTCGGGACTGGCGGGACCATTTCCGGTATCGGAAAATTCCTGAAGGAAAAGAACCCACAAGTACGCATCGTCGGTGTGGACCCTGTTGGATCGCTGTATTTCGACTATTTCCAGACCGGCCAGATGACCGAACCTTTCAGCTATGTGGTCGAAGGGATCGGCGAAGATTTCCTACCTTCGACGATGGATTTCGCCTATGTCGACGACGTCGTCCGCGTCCACGACAAAGAGTGCTTCCAGATGACTCGCCGACTCGCACGAGAGGAAGGCATCTTTGCCGGTGTGAGCACCGGAGCCGCCATGGCAGGCGCGCTCAAATACGTCCGACTCAACGATAAGAAAGGTTTAAACGTTCTAGTTCTCGTCCCCGACAGCGGATCGCGCTACCTATCCAAAGCGTACAACGACAAGTGGATGGAGGAACAAGGCTTCTTGGAACCACAAATCGGATTGGGCAGCGTTCGTGGCGTTCTCGAAGCGATGGGCCAACGCGAAGTGTTCACGGTTCCGGACACCATGCGAGTCGCTGAAGCGATCGGTGTGATGAAACTCCACGGAATCAGCCAAGTTCCTGTGCTTCGCGACGGAAAGGTGGTCGGCGTTCTCCACGAACGGGCGCTGCTCGAGCAAGCGTTGCGCACCGGCAACCGCGAAATGAAGGCCGGAGAGGTGGCCGACATGAATTATTGCACGGTGGACCTCGATACTGAGGTGGCAGTGGTCACCGACCTGATGCGCAAAGTGAAGATCGCCATGGTGCTGCACGACAACAAACTGATCGGCGTATTGACCCGTATCGACCTGCTCGATCACGTCGCCAAAGCCGCAGGGATGCGGTAATGTCCACCGATCGTTTTGAAACCCAGGTGATTCACGGGGGTCAATCCCACGAACCGCGCACGGGTGCCGTGATGACGCCCGTTTTTCAGACGTCGACGTATGCGCAGGAATATCCTGCCAAACACACCGGCTACGAATACGCGCGCACCCACAACCCCACCCGGGAAGCCCTGGAGGCGTGCATTGCTACCCTCGAAGGCGGGGAAATGGGGATCGCGTTTGGATCGGGGCTGGCGGCGACTACCACCATTCTGCACGCATTCGCTGGAACGCCTAACCTAAAGGTGGTTTGCGGCGACGACGTCTACGGCGGCACCTACCGCCTGTTCGAAAAAGTGTTCCGTGGTCATGGAATGTCGTTCTCGTACGCGGATTTCTCCGCGGGAGATCTGGCCGCCGCAATTCCGGAAGGCACGCACTTGGTGTGGTTGGAGACCCCGACCAATCCCCTCCTAAAAATTGCCGACATCCGCCAAATTGCCGCGCGTGCGCACCAAGTGGGGGCCAAACTCGTCGTCGACAACACCTTCGCTACGCCCTATTTCCAAAAGCCCCTGAGCATGGGCGCCGATTTGGTGATGCATTCCACCACCAAATACATCAATGGCCACTCCGATGTCGTTGGTGGAATGGTTGTTACTAGCGATACATTCTTCAAAACACAGGTGAAGTTCCTGCAGAACGCAGTGGGCGCAGTGCCGGGTCCTTGGGACTCCTGGCTCACGCTCCGTGGGGTGAAAACCCTGGCGGTACGCATGGAACGCCATCAGGCCAACGCTAAACAAATCGTCAACTGGTTGACGAAACACCCGGAAGTCAAGCGGGTTCACTATCCGCTGTTGGAGACGGATCCAGGTTATGCCGTCGCGCAGAAGCAAATGTCCGGATTTGGGGGCATGGTAAGTTTCGTTCTTGACGCCGATCTCACCCGAGCGGAGAAATTCTGCGCGTCCACACGGCTCTTTACGCTCGCCGAGTCGCTGGGCGGCGTGGAGAGTTTGATCGAGTTGCCGGCCGCCATGACGCACGCTTCGGTCCCTCCTGAAAAACGCCGGGCGATCGGCATTGATGACGGACTCATTCGCCTGTCGGTGGGGATCGAACATGCGGACGATCTGCTGAGCGACCTAGAAAACGCCATGCAATTAAGTAAACGCTAGCCGATACCTCCCTGATCACGATAGTGCTTGGAGAATTGCCGCGACCCAAGGTAGGCTGAGTACAGAGGGGTACATCATGCGAATACTTTGGTTATCCCTACTGATCGGATGTATGTCCGAGGTGGAAGTTCCGCCGGACGTTGCACACCCGAAACGCATTTCCGGGAAGGGCTATACCGTTGCCTACCCTGGAAATTGGGAGGTTCGAAAGCGAGAACCCGACTACGACAAGGATCACCATATCCGGTTGCAGAGCCCAGGGGGCTGCAATGTGCTTATCGAGATCCACACGCCCCCGATCAAACTCCGACCTCGGCTTCAGAAGATCGCCACCCTCAAGACGCTGACGCTAAAAGACCCGCAGATCGTCCCGATCAAACAGTGGGGAACCAACAATGGGCACGGCGTCATTCTCACCGGGCAGCCGGAACCGGAAGATCCCACCGACTTTCCGCAATACACCGTGTTCGGTGCAGAGTATACCCACCTCACCTACACGATCACCGAAGAGTGCCGAGGAAAGCTTCGACCCATTGCCGAGCCCGGCCTCAAATTGATCGCGAATACCTTCGATACGCTGTGAAAGTCGTCGTCGGATGCTCGGATCCCGGGGTTCCTCTATTCGGTCCATCCGGATGCTCGGCGCACCTTCGCGGGATTGTCCGGGCGTTTGAACGACGAAAAGACGAGGTCTCCGTGGTGGTCAGCCGGGTTGCCGATCAGCGCACGCGCGTACAAGAACCCCTCACCGCCCACATCACGGAAATCCCACCGCGACGCTGGCAATGGATTCCGCGACGATGGCGGGATCGAGGCGCGCTGAGTGATAGCCACCGCCTCAACGCAGAGATGGAGCGCCAAAAGCCGGATCTGGTATGGGTACGCCATTCCGCCCTGGCGACGGCCGCTGCGTCCATCTTGGAGGTCAATGCTCCCTGTGTCGAAGAGTGGGCCGCGCAAGGGAAAATCCACCGGCTGCGGCAGGCCGCGCACATCGAAAGGCAGGCGTTGCTCCGCGCCGATCGCGTGCTCGCGGTTTCAGCGTGGCTCGCACAGTGGGTGATCGACCAAGGGGTGCCGGCCGATCGGGTGCGGCACGTCCCCAACGGCACCGAGCCACAGACCTTAGTTTCTCGCGAGCTTGCGCAAGCGGCGTTGGGGACGTCAGGCTTGGTCCTGGGGTTTGTTGGCAGCCTGAAGAAATGGCACGGGCTTGAGTTTTTGCCCGAGTTGTTGGACCGAATGCCGGAGGCCACGGTGTGGATCGCCGGGGAAGGGCCCGTTGCTGCGCCGTTGCACCCCCGCATTCGCACGCTCGGACTGGTGCAACCTCGCGATCTCCCTGCCGTCATCGCCGCATTTGACGTAGGATTGGCGCCATTTCCGCCCACCGCGGCCCCTTGGTTTTGCCCACTCAAAGTGCTTAGTTACCGCGCGCAAGGGGTTCCTGTGGTTGCCACCGACATCGGAGACGTCGCGGCCACCGTCGGAAATGGAGGGATCGTTCTCCCAGATCGGAAGGTGGATGCCTGGGTCGACGCGATCCGCGCGGCGGCGGCCCTGCCTCGAATTCCGTTGGTGCGCACGTGGGATCAAGTGGTGGAGGAAGCGTTGGCCTAGCGCTCGACCCTCATGGCACCTGTGAGAGGCACGGATGCACGAGCGACGGCAGCACCCAGCCGACCGCCATCGGAGCTCCCTGCGCCAGTTGGCGCACCCGGCGCTCGGTCAGAATCAACGCCTCCGCGATCTCCCGAACTTTCCAGCCAGCCAACCGACCCAGGCGCACAAACAGGCCAAAACAACGTCGATTCGTCGGCAATACTCCGAGCACGGCTGCCGCCACCCTCAGCAAGTGCGCCAACGGCCGCCTCGAAAGGTCCGGTGTTACCATGGAAAGCTCCGCTCCCTGGATTTCCTCGTGCACCCGCCAGGCATTGACCCGCCCCTCCAGGACCGAAGCATCAAAAAAAAGAGCGCGCCGAAACCCAAGGAGATCGCGATGACTCGACCAGGGGCTCGCCAACACGCCTATCCCCTCGCCTTCTGTTGGCGCTCGATGCGCCCAGCCCACCGCCAACGGAATATCCGGCTCCCGAACTTCAAAAGAGCGAACGGCTCCCCAATCCACCCGCTCCTGTCGCGCCCGAACCGATCGGCTAAAGCCAACCTTCCACGCTTTGGTCCAACGCATCACCGACTCATGGCTTCCTTCAACCAACAATCGAAGTTCCACGCCCCAGCCAAACGCCGCAAGGCGCACACCATACCGATCGGACAGTCGACTCCACCGATCCAAGAGCTGATATCGAAGCGATGGGCTTCGAAGAACACCGGGAGAACAAAACATTTCGACAGAAAGACGCCACATCATATCGCACCCCCGGAGGCGCCACTGCAGCGATCGGGCCAGCCAAAACTCCGCTTGCTCCGATCGGTGTCGGCCAAGTGACAGCGGTCCGTCGGTGAATGCCCGTGGGGGTCGGACGTCTAAGCGCGCCTTACAGGGTGGGAACGCTGCGACCGTCCTCCGCCCACCAACGACCTTGAGCAAACCTCACCAATCCGGGAAGGCCGGGAAACGCGGGCTCTGGATGCTCGGGGTGGCCTGGTAAAATCAAGCACCAACCCGCTTCATCGGTCTTTACGACCGGCTGGATCGGGCGCTGCGGACGGCGCTCAGATTCCGCAAAGACCTCTTCCAAAGTGCCGCAAGCCGCCAACTCCCGCAGGGTCCACCAGGTGGGTGGCGCCATCGGCAGCTCGCTGCTCTCTGCCAAAGCGACCGCTTCCTCGGGGCGAATCCAACGGCTGGCGACGGTCTCCCCCTCGTCGTGAACCGCTTCGCCTTCCGGGGCAATCGCTACCAAAAACCGAGTATCAAAGCGCCGAGGCTCGACCTCGGGCGTCACCCACCACGCCCACGGCCAGAGGCGATCGAGATCGATCGTCGCTTCAGCGATCGTCTCCGAAAATCCGCCACCTGCCAGTAGTTTGGCGCGCGCGTCCGAAGCCGGAGGTCGTCCACCGAGCCACAACCCGCTCTCTTCGAATGTCTCGCGCACCGCGGCGATCAGAAAGGCTCTCGCTTCTTCCTCTGGAATACCCCAGCGCACCACAACGCGGTCTCCGCCAGAAACCCGATCTGCCGGAACCTGGGAGTCCTGCTCATCCACCCGACCTCCCGGAAACACCCATGCATTGGGCATAAATCCGACAGCGCGGTTTCGTTGCACCAAGAAGACTTCAAAGCCCTCGGGTGAAGGGCGCAACAGAACGACGGTGGTGGCCGGGCGAAGGCTCATGGGTCCATCGAAAGAATATGGAACTCCACCCGACGGTTTGTCGCATGCACGTCCTCCGAATCGCCTTGTTGAAGAAGGCGCGTTTCTCCGAGTCCGTCAGACACCAATCGAGAAGGTTCTACGCCCTGTTTAATGAGGTATGCCACCACCGCTTGGGCGCGATCCTGAGACAACTTCAAGTTGTATGCCTCCGCTCCCTGACTGTCGGTATGCCCTTCCACACGAAGCTGCCGGATTTCCGGATGTTCTTTCAAGGTGCGCACCAGGTCGTCCAGGACGGAGAGCGACTCCACCTTCAGTTCCACGCGGTCCAACTCGAAAAAGACCTTTCGATTCAGGAAGATCTGTTTGGAGGAGCGATCGATGAACACGCCCGTGGGCTCCATATAGACGGTGACGTCCACCATTCCGCCGGGTTGAAGCGAAATGTTCCGGTGAGCGACCGTCCAGGAGGGGGCCGCCACTGCGAGCTCGTACCCACCGGGGATCAAGTCGGCCTCAAACAGACCATCGGTGCCCGTTTTTAGCGGAATTCCCAGCGTACCGACAATGCGAACTTCGGCGCCCGCCACGGGAACCCCCGACGGACCCACCGCGCGAACCACCAAATGGCCGAGATCGCTCGGTGGAGCGAGCGAAATGCGAATCCCGTGCGACTCGACGCCGCTCGGAATATCGCTCGACGCCTTCACCTGGGCATAAGCGGCGGCGCCCGCCACCAACTCGTAGTGACCCGGCAGAACCGCCACCACCACATTACCGTCAGCGGCAACCCAAGATCCGGTTTCTGGGCCCGAGACCAAGTCCAGACGGGCGCCAGCGACCGGCGTGCCGGCGGTGGTGATGATCGTGAACGTGGTCAACACCCGCCCGTCGGCGTCGGGGCATCCATCCTCGTCGCGAATGCCGTTCTTATCTTCCGGTTGGCCAAGGCAACGATCGCGCTCGTCCGGAACCCCGTCCCCATCCGCATCCCCGCCAGCGGTGCGAGCCACCGCCGAACGAGCCGCCAACCGAGGCGTCCAAGCGACTCCACCTGCGACCCGCCAATCCGGTGCGCCAATCCCCTGGGTCAAACCCGTGCCTGCGCCGGCAGTCACCACCAGATCGCCGACGGGGCGAACGTGGGCTGCCGCGAACCACTCGACGGGCGTGGCGCCAGGTTCGTCTTGATTCCCCCACATCCATTCGCCGTCCAGTTCGGCCGACAACCACAACGGGTCGATCACTTTCTGACTGACGCCAAAGCCCCACACCAAGGCCGGCGAAATGTTCAGGGTCTCGACGACCTCACCCGTACCGGTTTGAACCCCGGCACTCACCGCGACCGTCGTCCCCGATAAAGTAAAGGCGCTTGACAATCCTCCCTTAAATTGCGTGAAGCCCGCACCCACCTTTCCTTCGCCATCCCCCGTCGGAATCCGCAGATCGGCCCATGCGGAGGCGGCGTACCATTTGCCGCGAAAAGGAGCCACTTTTGCGGAAACATGCATGTCACCGAGCGTCGCGGGCATCGGCCCTACTTCGGGTTCCACAGTGCCATTGGCCAGAAATCCGCTGCGAACCAAATGGACAGGAAGATCTACGCCGAGTCGAACCGGCCCCCCCACGCCATAGACGGTCGCCCTTAAGGTTCCGACGTCCCCGAGGACGTCCACCTCTCGTCCATCCGAAAACCGATACACCAAGGGGTTTTTCGCCTGGTCGTACCAGATGCCGCCGCCCACGGCCCAGCCCTTCGGCAGCTCAGCGTCCTCCAACTTCACAAAGCGCTGGGCATCGGTGGAGGGCGCAAACCGCTCGGCGTTGACCTCACCTGCCCACGCAGAGGACGACAACCCAAGGAACGCCAAGATACCCATTCTGCGCCGACGAATTCCAAACAGCGCCAGAAGTCCGAGGACACCCGGGAAGGCGCCGGAGGTGCTGCACGAACCTCCGGTGAGGTGTCCTTGTTCAAAAGGGTCCTCCAGATCGTCGCCACCCGGATCGCTGGTATCAACCTCCGGAGGCGTACAATCGCCATCGTAGTCGTTGAGGTCGAGGTAGTCCGGGATCCCATCGCAATCCACGTCATCCTGCCCCTCGTCGGCATCGGACTTCCCATCTCCGTCCGAGTCGGGATCGATGAAGTCGGGAATACCGTCCTCGTCGGAGTCCTCGTCACCTTCGATTTCATCGGATATCCCGTCGTTATCGGAATCGTCGTCCAGGAAGTTGGGCACACCATCGCTGTCCACGTCGCCCAGGCCTTCCACGGCATCGGTAATTCCGTCGTCGTCGGAGTCGGAATCCAGGTCGTTCGCCGTGTCATCGCCATCGAAGTCGGCAATTCCCTCCACCGCATCGGGAATACCGTCCAAATCAGTGTCGACATCGTCGTCGGGGTCGTTGGGATCCGTCTCCCAAGTGTCGATCGAACCGTCATGATTCCAGTCTTCCAACCCGTCGGCCAGGCCTCCGCCGTCCGTATCCGCGAGCCCCGGATCCGTGGTGGTGTTGGTGTCGGTATCGGCGTGGAAGCACCCTACCGAAACGTTCGTTCCCGCGGGGGTCGTTCCGACGCCAGCTTCCAAACCATCGGTCAATGAATCACCATCGGAATCGCAATCCTGCCACCCGTACAGATCGTCCCCGTCGACGTCGTCCAACGACTCCAAACCATCGATCAAGCCGTCATCGTCCGAGTCCGCATCGTTGGGATTCGTTCCGACGTCCAGCTCCTCAAACCGCGTGAGGCCATCCGCGTCGGCATCCACCACCATCGCATCGGACCAAAGGAGCGTAATATCGCCGCAACTTTCCTGGGCATCATCGCAGCTGGTAACATCATTTCGCGTGCCGTTGTAGCTGACTCCCGAGTACCCGATCACCCGAAAAGGGTCATCCGAAGCCCACGCCAAGTCATCCGCCAATGCGGCATGCTCAAACCGCACATCGACGAAAAATGCGCCGTCCGCCTCGGTTACCACCACGGCGCCGGACTGGACGTCGCCGTACTCTCCCTCCGCGGTGTAGGACAGTCCACTGGGTTCTAAGCCGGCTTCGCTCGACGAATACACCATAAGCGCACCGTCGCTCTCACGCGCCTGGACCAACCACTCAAAGTCGGCCAAATCGCCGTCGGTGTCGATCAGAAATCCTCGACTACCAACGCTCAGATCTCCAAGAGTCGTGGGGTCATTGGCAATCTGTACTCGGAGGTACAAATTGTCAGAATCGGCGTACCACCACAAAACAGCGCTATCCTGCGTACCAAAAAGATCGAGCTGGGCCTCCAACTGGCTCAACTCCTCCAAATCCTGGACCGGTACGCCGTCTTTTTGGACTGCAACCCAATCGGCATCCCCAGGCCAAGCCAACGCGGGGCCGGCCAGGAGCAACAGCACGAGAGGAACAAAACGCATCGGGGGATCCTCGACAGGAGGTGATCGCATCACCTAGCCCTGTCGGGATCCCCCGCGCAACTTGTTGGACACCAAGCCGAAGCCCGGTGTCCACTCGCATCAGAAGGTGTAGATCTCTTCGTCAGCGAGGTACACGATTCCCTGATAGTAGGCGGCGGAACCGTCCACATCGTCTTCGTTCTCGATCACCAAGTACAGGGTGCCGCCCACGCCTTCTGGAAGTTCGAAGTCGTAGATCCCTGGGTCGTCGAGCAAGGTGTACTCCGGATTCGTCTCGGCCGAGGCGATCTCTTCAGAGCCATCGTACAGACGGATGGTCGCATTCACATCGGAGGCCAACGACTGGGTTCCGAGCTGCAACGAGAAGAACTGCCCTGCTTCTGCCCCTTCGATTTCAAACGAATCCCAAGGATCGTTTGCCTCTTCGAACTTCCCGAACACGAAACCGTAGTTGTAGGCAAACTCAGCGCCGGTGCCTTCGGTCATCACCAGAGGTGCGGCGTTGGCCGGGGTGGACTCCTGGCCCAACGCGATCTCGTGGTAGGTGATGACATCCATATTCAACGAGTAGATGTTGCCGATCAGCGCATACCAGTGGTCGGCGCCACCTTCTCCCGAGGAGTCGGCCACGCGCAACAGGTAGTCACCGGGCTCGGTAACGAGGAACGCGAAGCCCACATCGTCGGTAGTTCCCACGGGAGTTGGCTCGAATTCATCGCCGACGTCGGTCAACAGCTCGTTGCCCTCGCCGTCAAGCAGGTCGACCTGGAGGTTGAGCGCGGACTCGGTGCCCGGGAAGGAGCTGAATTCGACGATGCCCGGACCATCGAAATCGTCCGCTTCAAAGCGCACACCAAAGTAGTCCACGTCGCCGGCGGAATCGATGGCGCCGTTCATCCAGAACGCGTACCCGTAGGTATCGTCGTCGTTGTTCGTCCACGGCGAGGCATAATAGTTCAGTGATACCCCGTAGGCATCATCGGTATCCGCTGCTTCGTCAGCATCCAGGTTGGCAACCGCGTCTTCGACCGAGTCATTGTCGACATCGGCGTCGGCGTCTTCGTTTAGGTCACCGGCGCCATTGAGGCCGATGATCAGACCATACGCCCAAGCCGGATCTCCCGCGGGGGAATCATCGGCCCAGTCGCTCCATTCCAATACTTCCACGTAGTATTCGCCATCTGCGGGAGCCACAAAGGCATAACCGGCGTCCGTACCATGTAAGCGGTACGGCAGATCGTCATTCTCGCCGATCAAGGTTTCGTCCGGCGCGTAAACGCGGATCACGGTGTCGGGGTTGCCTTCGCCGAGCTCCGTGCTCGCAAACAGGTAGTACGGCTGATTTTCGACCAGCTCCACCTTGAAGAAGTCGCGATCCCCAGCAAATCCGATCTCGTCCTCGATGTAGACGCCACCTTGCTCCTCATTGATCGCTACCGAATTGGCCGTCGCGAACGTACCATCGTCCTGCTCGACCACATCATCGGTGTCGGTATCTTCGGTGTTCGTATCTTCCGTATCGCCGCCACCAGTCTTTTTCGGACCGCTGCAAGCAATCAAAACGGCGCTCAACGCCAACGTCATCCACCATGGCTTCATACGGCCTCCAAATAAGGGTGCGTCCCCTGACGGCGCCTCATAGCGCGCTTCGTTTCGTTGGCAAGCGCGAAGTTCCCCCAATGCATCCAACGTGATGGACATGGGGGGCGGACGAGCCCCATTCGTGCTACGTTAGCGATCAACGGGTTACTTCCGGCGGTTGGAGACGCTTGGTGTCCAAGCAGAGCGACATCGAAAAGACGGTTTCGACGACGATGAGCCTCGATCTTCGCCGTCGAAGCGATGTCAAGAAATATACACTCCCGACGTTACGAGTCGTCGCCGGACCGGACATGCTGCGTTTCTGTAGCATCTACCCGGAAGAAGAAGTCGCGATTGGAAGAGACGAGACCTGTGAGCTTGTTCTACACGATTCTTCAGTTTCACGGCGCCACGCCGTCGTAAAATCCGCTGCAGACGGCTCCCTTTTTCTGATGGATTTGCGGTCCACCAATGGCACCGCTCTCAACAACGTGCCGATTCCGCCCAATACGTCCACCCGAGTCAACATCGGCGATCACATTGAGTTTGGCGGGGTTACCATCCGGGTCGATCGCCTGGACATGGACGAACTCGCACACTTGGCAAGAGTCGTCGAGCGGCTCGATCTCGCCAATAAAGACCCGCTCACCGGCCTGGTGACCCGGCTGTATTTGGATGAGGGGCTGCCAGAGGTGCTCGTTCGGCACCAGCACGCCAAAGTCCCGTTGACCGCGGTATTTGTCGACGTTGATCACTTCAAGAAGGTCAACGATACCTACGGACACAGCGTCGGCGACGACGCTCTGAGGGCTGTATCGCGATTGCTCGCTTTGTCGGTACGTGATTCCGACACCTGCGTACGGTACGGCGGTGAGGAACTCTTGGTGATCCTCCCCAATTGCGACGAAACCGGCGGAGTGCAGATGGGAGAGCGTGTGCGCTCAGCCATCATCGCCCACGAATGGAATCACTACGCCGAATCCATGAAGGTGACGATCTCTGCAGGCGTCGCCCAATACCGCGACGGCGAAGGCCTCCGGGAGTGGCTCGACCGCGCGGACAAGGCGTTATTTGCGGCCAAAGCTGCGGGTCGCGATCGCGTCGCGCGGGCGTCCGATCTGCCGTGATGCTCTGGATCGCGGCCTTGGCCTGGGCAGCCCCCAGCGTTGACAGTTCTGAAGGCGAAACTTCACCCGCAACCGTGCTTTCGGACAAGCTTCGCGTCGACTCCGACGGCGAAGGCCGTATTCGCCAGACGAGAGAGTGGACCGTTCGAATCGACGACCCCAACCAGGTTTCCGCGGGGATCCTCACTCCTCCCGGGCTGGATGGCGCCAGCAATCGCGGGGCACAGGTTATCGAAAATGTCCTTATTCTTCCAGGACAAGTGGCCGTCGGTGACACGTTCACATTCAAACAGACAACCACCGCGCGAAAGGCCGGACAAGCCGGCATGTTCACCTTGGCCCCCGATCTTCCGGTGGAACGGGCGGAGCTCAACGTCGATCTCCGGGGGGATTTTGTCCTCTGGACCGAGGAGTCCGGCGAGGCTGCATTTCCGAGCGGCAAACACCAAGTGGTTTGGACGCAGCACGGTCCCACCGATTCAACCCTGGCGGCCTGGTCGACGTGGACCGACTGGTTTTCCGCCGGAAAGGCACTCAACGACAAGGTCGATGCGCTGGTCCCCGTGCGCTATGAAGCCTTCGGCCGCAACTTGGCGTCCGATCTGACGGGGATCAATCCAGCGCAGGCCTGGCAGCGCGTCCGTCGTGAGTTGCCTCTTCGTCAGGGCCCTTCCAGCTGGGAATCCGTTCGCTCGGCCAATGAAATCCTAAACGACTCGGCAGCAACCGCGGCCGAACGCGGGCTCATCCTGATCGGGCTCCTTCGTTTGGCCGGGTTCCACGCTGGCCCTGCGGGATTTTCGCCCTCGTTCGACCCGGAAGTCCCGTGGAGCCTCCCCAATCCGTCGTTGGTCAACTCCCCCGCGGTGGTGGTGCGGCTGGACAACCGAACGCTATGGATCGACCCCAGCACGGACTCTGCCCCGACCGAACACCCTCCGATCGCGGCTGAAAACGGCGTTTGGTGGGAGCCCGGCGATCTGCCGCATCCCGCCCCCCACACCGCCATACCGGACTCCGGCATCTACATTGCCAGCCAAGGGAGCCTTGAATCCGACGGTAGCGCTTCTTGGAACGCGATCATCACCGCCACCGGTTCGTCCGAACAGACCCTCCGGGAAACGTTGCGGGCGTTGGATGAGAAAGGACAGGCCGACCTTTTCAAGCGATTCCTGGTCGTGGCTCACCCCGGAATCGATCGTTGGAAGGTGGACATCAACGGGCTGGAAGATCAGCGATCGCTAAAAATCTCCCTACAAGCCCACGAAAACGGAGCTTTAACCCCAAAGGAGCCTGCACTGTACGGCAATGTGCCGTCGCTGCTCGCCCCGGCCTTGGCGGAATGGATGCCAGCCCGGACCCAAGTCAACGAGGATCTCAGCCTCACTTGGCCCTCCGACTTCCGGCCGATTTCGGTCTTGCCTCCCCCATCGGTGTGGCACCGGGACGGTTCGGTGTTTTACCGACGGCACAACGAGGGGTCTCGCTCCATTTTTTCGACGGTAGTGACTCGGCGAAGCGGCCATCTTTCGCCGCACCGAGAAGAGGAACTCGACGCTTTCTTGCTCGACTCCGCTCGGTCCGGCTGGCCCTCCCTTGCCCTTCGGCGTTCTGCACCCGTTTCCCGCGAGGACCTCGAAAGCACGGGTCTGTTTAGCGCCGGCGAAGCGGTGGCTCTGGAAGCGATCGCGTCCGATCAGAAGCCCAAAAAGGTCGCCAAACGCATCCTCAGCGAGGGCCCGGCCGCAGTTGCTGCCTTGGACCGCTATTCCACCGCCGATCCAGAATTATGGAGGGTACTGCTGGGCAAAGCCAAGACCGACGACCTGCGTTTGCCGATCGCACAGGCCCTGCTGGAGCGCGACCCCACCGCCGACACCGAAGTGCTTGAGTCGATCGCGCAGGGCGCCGACCCGGTATCGGCATTGCAGGCTTGCGTTTACCTGTATCCCTCCGCGGAAACCGATTACCACCGCACGCAGTGGCTCGCCGCAGCGCGCAGTGCGGCGGGCGCCTTGCCCACCCCCAACTCGGAGTTGGCACGAATTGAAATGGAAGATGCGGTGCGACACGGCCAGGTCGATGCGGCGTTGCGCCAAGCGGCACTCCTCGACCCAAATAATCCCAGGGATCAGCTACGTAAGGTTGAAGTGCTACTCCTGGCAAACCAACCCCGGGACACGGTCGCTGGGGTGTTGTCGGAAGCTCTACATTTGACGATCGGGCCAGGGGCCCTGACCGCCGAAGACTTAATGTTGGCCGGAGAATGGTCATTTCAACTCGAGGACCCTGACCAAGCCGTCGATCTCATTTTCGCAGGCGCGCAACTGGACCCCTCCGCAAAGCACTGGATGGCGGCGGCTGATTTGGCCATGCGTGCGGCAGATTTGGAGTCGGCGTTATACGCCACCGAACGCGCATCGGAACTCCATCCCGCCGATCCCGAGATCGCACGCTCCTTGGCGCAAACCGCCGCATTTGCGCTCAACGAACCCTCCATGAAGCTCGGACTCTCCCGAGGCAAGCTCGCGCCATTATTTGAGTCTTGGCCTCCAGCGGTACCCGAACTGCTGGCGATTGCCGATGAACATCAGATGCGTGCGATTTTGGAGTACCACGATCGTGCCGTCACCGGAAACGCTCGCCTCCTGGCCCTTCGGGCCCAACTGAGGTTGGATGCCCAGCACATGGATGGCGTTGTACGCGATGGAAACCTCCTTTGGAACCGATATTCTGAGCCTCGAGGTTTGGCTCTGGCGTTCGCAGCGGGGGCGGGGCGCCTTCACGCCGGAATGCGGGTCGACGATTTAAGTAAGACGGAGGCCCTTTCACAGGCGGTTCGGTTGGAATTCCAGCTGATCGCCGGCGTTGGAAATGTCGCATCTTCTGCCAAGGCAAACGCCGAAGATCCACGTGAGCGAATCCTCCTGGAAGCGCTGAGTTCAAAGGGCACCACTTCGGACGGCTGGCCATCTGACGTTAAAGATCCATCCCTTCCGTCGCCGGGAACCGGCTGGCGCACGAACTCGGCCCTCGGAGCCGCCCTTGGGGTGGTGGCGTGGTCCGACTCTGCCAGGATGCGCTCCGGAATGTTCAGCGTCGTCCCCAACCTTTTGCCACCCCCCATCTCTGGTCTGTATGCGGTGGAGCCCCGACCGCTCAAAGAATGGAATGGCGCCCAACTTCACCGTTTGACCGGCGGCGTCATTCCGCTGTTCATCGCCATTCGCGGGCTTCCAACCGGCCGAGTGTTTGGATTAGGCTTCACCGAAGCGGCGGCCGTTCGAGCACTGGAGAAGGTGAAAGTTCCCTAACCTCGGTGTGGATCCGTTAGTTCACTTGCATCCACCACACCACCGCCACAATCGCCACCGCCACCGCCGTTCCAAGCAAGATAGCCCCGACTGTGGCTAAAATACCAGGAAGGAGCAGGCTCCGCTTGGGCATGCTCTCAGTCACCGGCTCTCGCAAAAGCTCAACCTCTTCATCTGGTGGCAAAGGCTCAAACGACCACGCCACCCCGAGGTCCGAATGCCGCTCCACCATCGCCGAGAGGCGCTCCGAAAGCGACGGATCGGTACGTTGAATGTACTCTGCCACCTCGGTGGTCGTCGCCAGCCCCCCCAACGGCTTCGCAACCTCTTCCAATGCCCTTCGATAAGCGTCACAATCGCGAAACCGGTCCACTCGCTCAAACGCCAGAGCCCGACGCTGAACCACGCGCAAAGGAGTTGGATCCGGCAAATCCGGATGTGACGGGGTATCCGCGAGCGCCCCCGCCATCATGCGGTGCATCACCTGCAAGTGCGTCAACCCTGAAAACAGGCCCTTCCCCGATACCATTTCGTGAAGGGTCAACGCCGCGGAAAACAGGTCGGCTCGCCCATCGACGTCCTGCCCGGACATATGCTCCGGCGCCATGTACGAGAACTTCCCTTTGACATGATCCGTTCGGGTGCGTTCCAACCGATCCGCCGCTTTGGCGACGCCAAAATCGATCAACTTCACGTCCCCGCGCACGGAAACCATGATATTTCGCGGATTGACGTCCCGATGCACGATCTTCATCGGTTGACCGGAACTATCGCAGAGCTGATGGGCGTAGTGCAGACCGGCCAACACATCGCACACAATGCGCAAGATCACGCGCATTGGAATAAAGTGGCCCCGATCCCTCACTTCATTGACCAACATCCGAACATCGATGCCAGGCACATATTCCAACGCGATGTAGTACTCGTCCTGAGTCCGCCCTGAACCGTAGACTTGGGCGATATTCGCGTGCTCGAGCTCGGCGGTGATCCGGGTTTCATCCAAGAACATCCGTATCGTGTGAGGCTCGTCCGCCTTATCCGATTTGATCCGTTTAATGGCTACAAATCGCGCAAAACTACCGTCTTCATCCCGAAGGCGTGCCAAGTCGATTTCGGACATCCCACCGACGGCCAAATGCTCCAGCAGAACGTATTTGCCGTAGGCCCGCGGATACACACGACCTCCGCGCGGAGTTTCCGCTTACTCTTCCACCGGTTGTTTCTTCTTTTTCTTTTTCTTTTTTACGCGATGGCCATCATCGGTGCGAACATCCACCATGATCGCCGATACCCGAGGCTGTACCTTGACTTCGGTCTCACCAAACCAATAGGTCCCCTCCGGAAGAAACCCCTCAAAAACACCCGTTTCCTCGATTTTGGTACGGGCGAACTCTACCGATTTGGCTTGCACCGGCTCAAAGGGGGTCGCCTCAGCCTTGAACTCCATCGCCCCCACGTCGGACGCCAGGTACACCGCACCAAATTTGGAGTCGATCTCCCAAAGTGAGTCTAAAACCCCTCTATCTTCTTTGAGAGCATTGGCCGCCATCAATCGCGCCCGCGCTGCACTGATGTCCCCCATGGATCGTGCGCTAGCGGCGCCGGTAACGTAGTCATTAAACGACGGTTGAACACCTGTTTCCACGATAGCCAGAAAGGTGCGCTCGACGCCCGACCATGCGTTCCTCATAGCGAGCTTCTCAAGCTCTTGGGACAACCGCACATATTCGGCCTTGGCCTTTACACCTGAGTCCACATCGCTCGCATCCGGCGGGAGATCGTCCGCCGCGGCAGCAGGTGTAAAACCTAGGAGTAAACCTAAAAGTGCGAGCATCATTCACCCTCCACGAGGAGAAGAGGTGCGGCTGTTCTACCATGGAACACCCGGCGGTCGCACCGGACTCCCTCGATCATATCGCCAGAAACTGCTGCGCGACAACGGTTGCTGAGTTACCGCCGAAGGAGGAGGTTCCGTGAGCACACCCGATGAGCTGATCGCTTTGTTGACGCCGTTCATCCATCGCATGTCGAGCCTCGACCTCGGGGTTCCAGCGACCGCCACCGCACAAGTGGAGGCG
>SYKL01000022.1 GCA_005797785.1 Pseudomonadota bacterium
CTCCAGGATGAGAGAGGGCGGACGTTTCAACCATCCAGTGAGGCGACGAATGCCCTCGCCATGGATGAGGAGGTCGACCTGTTCTTGTCCCAGCTACAGCCTGGCATACCAAGGGATCAGGTGGCCGTGTTCGAGATTCCAAAGGAATCGGCGGACCGGTTTGATTTGGTGATTCCGGAGAAGGGTTTGTTGGGGACGGAGAGAGTGGTGATGCCGTTTACGTTTAGGGAGCTGGAGAACCCGTAAACCATGGGCCTGACAACTTACCGATAAGTTCCAGTTTGAAAAAATTGTATGGGGCTCAAACCGAGGTGGGCCGTGTTGCGCGCCCACTGATTGATCCCCGTCCGCCCTGTCGAAAACGTCGATATCGTGCGGTGATTGCCAATTGACGAGCCGGCCCCCCGTCTACGAATTTCAAGCCGGTCGCGGCGCCAACATCTTTCGCTGGCGATCTTTTTCTTTCATGGCGGCTCTATACTCCTGAGCGTTCGGCAGCGATTCCATATCAGCCGCCTCTGCAAGCGGCACAAAGAAGCTGCTGTCGCGTGGTGATTCGCCGTTGGTAAAAGAATCCTTTGGAACTAAAATCACAGCGTGCGCCGGATTGTTATCTAGCGGCCTAGACTCCGGTCGTAACCCCGTTATTTCCTGTGCTTTACTCACACATAGCGTGCAGCAACCAAACCCAGCGAGCCCGTGCAAAGACGTATCCAAATCACGATACTCCACGCGGTCCACAGAAACTTCATCAGGTGGGCCGTTTGCACATATGAACGCTGATGGAAATGCCTTTTTAGTCGCCAGATCATATTGGGCAGGCTTGAGGCGCCTACGCAGCAACTCTTCATCAGCCAAGTCGTCAGGCACCACGAGCACGCTACCGCCGGAGTTCAAGACTTGAGGACGGAGACTATTAGTTTGAGCACCTCGTTTTTCGTCAAACCACTGCGGCGAGAAGCGCCCCGAGCGTCACCAACGATCCTCCAACCATCTTCGACACGAAACGCCGAAAAGAACCCCCCGTCCTGATTCCATTCGATGGCGACTCGGTCATCTGCAGTGCAGGTCACTGCTATGCCAGGCCATCGGTTCACCGACACCGGTATCGCCTCCTCTGCAGCAAAAACTATCTCCCGTGCTTCACGCACATGGTCGGAGCAAATATCCATATCAGCGTCCAGCAGCTGAAGTCCCCTTCGTGCCCGAAAAAAGTACCGGTGAGTTGTTCCTACCGAGGGTACGGGTGCTACTTCAGCACCACCCAAGTACACGGTGCTCCGCAGCTCGCTACTGCCCGCTGAACTCACGCTCTGCCCCCCTTCGGCTGTAGCTCCAGAATCCGGCTTCACATGAGAAGCAAGGCGGGTTGTCGTCGAAAATGAAAGGTTCGTTTTCATCGGGTTGCAAGATACGGATGAGAGTCAGCCACCGTGCCTAGAAACTCTCCGGCTGCCTGACGAAACCCCGCAACAAAATGGGAAAAAGTCACCGGGGTCATGTTTGCGAGCAGAGTCGGTTCCGCCGATGCTCGACGATGCCCCGCCTGCAATACGTCCGGAGCAAGCCAAGAGCCGGTCACCGCGCCCCCGGAGATGGATACAGAGAGCCCGAGGAAGTTCACCTGGTGAACCTCCAACGTCACTCTGGCACCTTCGAGCTCATTATCAAGGATCGACAACACCCGGGGTGGCTCCGTTCCGACCAGGTACTTCGCTGCGGCGGAACAGAATGACTCCGTCATGGACTCGTTCGCCCGCACAACCCCCTCGGCCGCCAACTCAAAAACGTATACATGGTTTTCCGGCAGCACTCTGCCCGTCCAATACCCAAAGTAGATTTCCATTCCCCCCAAACTCTGCTTAAAATCGAACACATTGACGGGGATACGGCGTCTAAAGTGGGTCGAGTTTAGGACTTCCACCTGCACGGTGCCTGGTATTTCCCGCGAATTTTTTCTTGGCAGTTTCACAACCAAACCCCACCCCACATCTATCCCACAATGAAACGCCCCGCGCGATCTTTCACCATCGCCATTGAAACGGCCAAGAAGTTCAATACGAAGTTAGACTATCCAAGATCGGTTAAAGGCGGTTGAGCAGCTCCGCCTCGCACAAACATGCTATCCATGGCGCTCTAGTGAAAAAACCCTCCAATTTCCACGTCGGCCGGATCAAACTCTACACAGTCCGCGGCCCCCACAAAGACGGTTCCGGGCGTTGGTATTGGCAGGGGCAAGCTTTTCGAGACGGCGGAACGACGACCGTGTGGAGCGGTTGGGCAACCGCCGCCGAAGCAGAACAAATCGCAGCCAAACTACTCGCTGCTGGCGACGTGGATAGGCCAAGAGAGCCCTCTCTCAGCGCGCCAGAAACGCTGGAGACGGTCACTGACCTCTGCGAAACCTGGGTAGCCTGGCTGGATACCCAGTTAAAAATCGGAGACTTAACGAGGCACGGCGTCCGCGCGTACACCAACAGCACCCGCCGGCTCGTCGGCTCAATCGGAGCCGTTCGTCTCGACGCCCTGAGCAAGGCAACCTTTGATTCATATCGGTTGGCAAGGCTGGATACTTACGCCACCTCGACCGTTCGGCAGGATCTAAAGGCTCTTCAGCGTGCCTGGCATTGGGCCGAGGAAGAAGGGCACCTGCCACCAAACTCAAAACTACCCAAACTGCGTTTCGGCAAGCGCGACGTCGCCACCGTTCGCAACCACCGAACCCCTTCTTTGCCCGAAATCGTCACCGTGATCGGTCAACTCGCCGGATGGCCCCGACTCGCCACTCTACTTTTGTTCGCTACGGGTGCCCGAATCGGCGAGATTGCTGTTCTTACCTGGGAGGATGTTGACCTCACCGTTGCTACCGTCCGGCTAAAGGGCAAAACTGGCGAAAGAACCGTTCCTCTCTCTGAGCCCCTTGTTGCCGAGCTTGTTGGATGGGGCGAACGCGACCGTTCCACCTACATCCTCGGGGTGACCCCCAAAATGGTTACAGGCCATTTGGGCACGCTGTACCTGAAGCCCGCCTGCGTCGCCGCCAACATCCAGCCATTCACTCCCCATGGCCTCCGAAGGGCCGCGGTCGATGCCCTGCTCCGAGCGGGGGTGGACGTGGGCACCGCGGCCGCGTTCATGGGACACACCCCTGAAGTGATGCTTGCCCATTATCGAACGGCTACGCTGGACGACCAAAGGGCTGCGTTAAACCGAACAAAGCTCGGTCTTTTACCCCAAGCGGAGGACCAAGCTTTGAAGTGTGGAGTTTCAGGTGTTTCAAGCAAGTAACTTTGTCGCTGCAGTCGCAGAAGGGCGAGCCCATGTTGATGGCGGACAGCGATTGTTTGCCTGCGAACGATTGCTTGGAACGGCTTTCGTAGCCACGCGAGATGGGTGGTGCATATCGTGCAACCACGTGGTGGGGGCCAGGAGCCCTGATCTCGACCTCATCGTCTACCTACTCTCCGGCACCACGGAATTTACAATTGTGCGGGTAGAACCGAAGTCCATTGTAAGGTGGCCTGACCGCGACCTCGTAGCCTTCCGCCTTCAACTGGAAGAACTCGTGTCACCGCCCACTTTGGCCCCTCTTTGCTTCGATACGCGATCAATCAATCTCGGCGAGCGACTCTGGATCATCGGCCTACCAGAGGACCGATTTGGGGCCACAGCCAGCGACAAGGTGGTTAACCTCCGTGTCTTAACGGGTTTTGTCGTGTCTTCGTATGCTCACGACACCGAAGTCGATTGCGGCATTATTACTGGGATGTCGGGGGGCCCTGTGGTGGACTTGAATGATCGCGTGGTCGGCCTAGCCTACCTGAACCGTGCCTATTCGTTTGATGAGCGAGTCCAGGTGTCGACGGTCGTACATGGCTCTGATGGGGTTCCTGAGAAACGGGAGACGTATCGGTACGAAGAGACTCAGCGCTTCGGGGTGTTTTATCGAGTTGAGGCGTTCCTGGATTGGCTTCGTACCGTCACCGGCCAGGACATAGGCAGGTAAGGCTTGTATGGATCCTGTATGGGTTTAGCGTGGATTAGCCGCCAAACCCCAACACCCCTCTCCGAAAAGTGCCGTTCAAAGCCTCTCTAAGTCTACCCTTGGGAGTACCATATTGCCCCGTAGAGCTTAGGTTCTACGGGGCTTTTTGTTGGTGCGGGGTGGGAATCTAACCCACACCCACAACGGACTCAAGCCACGGCCCACCCGAAATGGTGGACGAAGCAAGCTCGTCGCTCGCGATCGGCCGCACGGTGGTGGGAAACGAGATAGTATCCAGGCCGACGCTGCTCCGTTCCCCGATGAGCCCTGTGCTTGGAACGCCCATGACCATGGTTGAGCCCCGATCCGTCCATCAGACCAAAACCACACCGTGTGAAGTTAAACGGGGGCTCTGGGTTCACGACGTGGTCCCGATCGGCGACCATGGGGTAGAGAGCGGGGCGAGGTTGGGCGCGCCCGTCCGGCGGCGAACCTCCGCGACGGGTAGCCCGAGCAGCTCCTCGAAGCGGACGTTGGCGAGGAGCGGCGCCCGCCGGCCGGCCCGCCACGCCGTGAAGGCCCGGTGCCAAGTCCGGAACGGGCCCTGCCGCAGTGGCAGGATCAGCGGCACGAACGCCACCACAAGCAGGCTAAACGGGTTGGGGACCTGCCCAAGCTGGAACCCCGCGAGCACCACCTCGTCCGGCCTGCCCGCATTCAGCCCGACGAGCACGTGCCGGAAGTCGTGTGTCTCGCGCCAGCGCACCTTCGCGTACGCACCGTCCGTGCCAAGGTCGAGCCCGGGCACGTCCACGTCGCGGTCGAACCCGTTTTCGGACATGTGCCGGAGAAAGGCGTGCCCGAGCGTGTCCTCCGGTAGGCACGCGAGCTCCGCTCGCGAGAAGGTCGCCTCGGCCACCCTGGGTCGCTCCGCGAGAATGCGTGCCCCGACTGGATCAACCGCCATCCGGCGTGCGAGGCGCTCGAAGGCAGCGTCTCCCAGGGCGTCGTGTGCAAGGGTGACAAAGCGCGAGACGTCGCCCGCGCGCGCGAGTGCGACGAGATCGCACACCCGACGCATCGTCATGAGGCCTCCGCGCGCGGGATCAACCGCCGCTATCGCTATCGCTATCGCCGCAGGAATCGCTAGGAAGTACGTTCGCTTCGCCAGTGCAGTATTTGGTGTACCCCTCGGCGGCGCAGTCGGTACCTGAACGGAACTCGGCTTCTGTTTCATTGATGGGGCACTGAGACTTGGGTCTATCGAGGCAACCATTGTCCTCAAAAATGCATGCGCCCTTACCGCACCCCGTTGCCATGAATGCAATAATTAGGAGTAACGTCAAGGATTGGGTCTTTGAAAACATAAACTCTCCTTGTGGCGAATGGCCGATTGGATGACTGTATCAGGCCTCCAACATCCAGTGAGATGTCGCACCCATACTCCAGAATGGAACAACGGAATTAGTGGCACTCATTTTCGCGCTGGAAGTGCTCGGGTGGCCAGTTCGTAAGCGCTCGGTGAACCCCCTCTGTCAGCCGTATGATCGCATCCCGGAGAAGCGCACATGGACACTCGAGGAAAAGGCGGCCAATTGGTGTCGTGAAAACGGTGTCGCCCGAAAGGGGATCCCGGTCCAAGCCAGCCCGCAGACCCTTCGCGACAACGGGGATGCCGATCCAAGCCAACCCACCAGCCTCGACGACGCCCCGTCAGGGCTTCAAACCTTGACAGGGCAACCATTTCTGCGTCAAGATGCACACTCGGAGACCGTATGATCGAACATCCACCGTCAATCTTTGCGGGTTTCGCCGTCCTCACGCTCGTCGCCACCGGTTGCGTGACCGACGCCCCCGAAAACCTCGAAGAACTCTTGGTGTACGGTTTCGTGAATTTTGACGACGATGCAGCACAAAAGGCCACGATCGACGGTCTCCTCCCCCTGAAAGAAGCCCACGAGGAGGCACTCACAGAAGGCTTCCGGGTCGACGAGCTGAGCCAGCAAAATCTGACGGACGCCGGCCAAGGGGCCACGATCGAAAGTGGAATCGTCGGCTCAGCCGCCACCGTGCAGTACACCAGCGACGTCGACCAAATCGCCGGCGCGTGGTCCTACGAACACATGGAAGAAGTGATCGAGACCACGGTTGCGTATGACGTCCGGGAGGAGACAGGAGACCGGAACTGTTTTATCGACCGTGAGTGCCCCACCTATTCCATCTCGGCATGGCGCCAAAACACCATGGGGATCTTCGGGACCTCCGAACAAGAATTCGAACGCAACTTTCGATGGGTCGAAACAAACGACGGCGTGGAAGCACTCATGATCCGGGAGCTGGTTCCCGACGGCGCAGAGATGACCAGCGCCATCGTTGCCGTGCACCAGCAGTTTAGCTATTCTGTCCTCATCGCCGAAAGCGGCGGGACGGAACGCCTGGATACCTTCTGGATTGATGCCGAAGTGATTGGGGCCGACCTGCCGGACGCCTGGGCGTTGGACATGGCTGTTTCCAGCATGACGCGAACGGCGGAAGACGTGGACCAATGGATCACTGAAAACGGAGACTAGGTTGTCCAGCGAAACATTAGCACCGACCTCCCCGATCGGTCGATGGATCAGGCATGGCGCCGATCGATTGATCCGAGATCCACGCGATCTGCCGCTGTTCGAGCACGCCGTGCGGGGAAGCTCCATCGTACCCGCGGCCATCGGAGTGTTCGCCGCGTCGGCTTTCGGCAGCCCCGCCGTATTTTGGATCGCGGCGGCAGTGTTCATCCTGGTCTACGCCGTAAATCTTGAGCGGTTCATCACCATGTTCCACGACGTAAACCACAACCGCCTGTTCAAACCACAGTGGTGGTGGCTGGATACCTACCTACAGGTGGCCTTTGGAACCCTCTATGGGAGCACGCCTTACACCTACTTCGTGCACCATGTTCTTATGCATCACCCCACCGAAAACGGCATCGATGACGAAAGCACCACGCTGCCATACCGACGGGACAGCCTGTGGGACTTCGCACGGTATTTCGCGCGTTTCTGGGGGTCGATGCTGTTGGTCGCAAAGTTTGCGCGGCGCCGATACCCCAAAACCACTTGGCCCTCAAAGTTGGTCGCCGGTGAGGTCGGGTGTTGGGTGCTGGCCGCGCTCGGACTCTGGTTCGCTCCCGGAGCGACCGCGATCGTCCTTCTCCTCCCTACAATCATCACCCGCTCACTGATGATCGCCGGCAATTGGGGCGAACACGCCTTTGTGGATCCCAAGGATCCGATGAACCCTTATCGGTCGAGCCTCGACCTCCGCGGTCCACTCAACGAGCGCTGCTTCAACGTCGGCTATCACATCGGTCATCACATTCGGCCGGGGGCGCATTTCACCAGCCAACCACAATGGTTCGAAGAACACGCCGAACGTCTCGCAGCCGAGGACTCCATCGTGCTTCGCGACTTGCACTATTACCAGGTGACGGCCCTGCTTCTCCTCAAACAGTACAGCTTTCTTGCCGACCGGTACGTTCAACTCCCTGGAGCACCCGAACGCGATCGGAACGGCATTATCGCGCTTCTTCGCGAGCGAACGGAGCCCGTCCATGCCAGCTGATCAACCGTTTGCTCCGCGCGATCGCGCGCTGTACAACGCCCTCTGGCTCGCCGAACACTGCTTCGGCAAGACGCTCACGAACGCAGTGTTCGGCGGGACCCGTCAGGCGCTTCGCAAGCGGATCCGAGACGCCCTGGACGAACGTGGCCCTGGACAACTCCGGCCCCTCGATCGCCGTTCGGATTTGGACGCGACCGCCTTCCACAACTTGTACGTGTCCGCCAATGTTCCCGTCGTGTTGGCCGGTGCCGCCTCCAACTGGCCGGCGGCATCCTGGACGCCTCAATGGATCGGTGAAAACTACGGGGACGATGAAGTTCTACTGATTGCCGCAGGACCCGAGGACATCGGCAAAGCGAGCACTGAGCCCCAGTTCACCACCCTGGCTGAAATCGTGCGCGGCATGGAACACGGCTCGGTCAAATACGCGAGGTTCAATCCCCTGTTGCAGCGTCATCCCGAGCTCCGCACCCAGTTGGACGTGGCGTGGCTGCGAGACCATGCAGCGAGCTTCCGATTCAGCGAGTCCTTTCAGATGTTCCTAGGTGGGAAAGGAACAACCACCGCCGTTCACGCCGCGATCTCCAACAACCTGTTCGTGAACCTGTACGGGAGAAAACGGTGGCGGCTGTTCTCACCCGAATTCAGCCCTGTGCTCGAACCTCCGGTCGAGCGCGCCCCCTATTTCATCAGCGTGGTCGACGTCGGCGCCGACGAACGGAAGGACGACGCCCTCCGGATTGACGGCTTCGAAGTCATCCTCGAACCCGGCGACGTCTTGTTTGTGCCTTCCTTTTGGTGGCATTGGGTCACCAATCTGAGCGGCTCCATCGGCATCGGGTACCGGTTCTTTTCGCCGTACAGCATCGGCCGCTCCTCGGTCACCCAAGCGCTCCTCACCGGCCTGTCCACAAATCCCCCCGCATGGGAAGCAAAAAAACACCGCCAAGACTTTACACGGATCTTCGCCCAAACCCGCCGCGGCCCCGCGTGAGTTCACGCGACTGGTTCGATGTCGCTAGGGTGCGGGTCGGACGCCGCCCGGTTCATCGAACCCCGGAGGGGCGCCTGTTCTCCCCCTCCCTCCTGCCCGTGCTAGCCGATCCGCGGGTACAGGCCCTGGGACACGAGGCCGAGGAACAGCTCCTCGGGGACGCTCTTCGCCGTTATCTTCACTTCACGATCGTGCTGGAAACGGAAGTCGTAGGCCGGACACTGCTGGACCTCGCGCACCAACGCGCACCCACCCCAGTATCCGACCAGGCGCGACGGGAAGCTTTCTCGTTGCACTGCGACGAGTCGTGGCACGCCGTACTCGCCGTCGATCTGCTCGATCAGCTCGGACTCCACTGCGATGATCTCGGTCCACCTGCGTTTCTTACCCGGCTGAACCGCCTGACCCTCGCGAGCGCCGACCCCGCCTCGTTGATGTACCTGTTGTTCAGCATCGCTTCCGAAACCCTGATCTCCAACTCCCTCCGGATCCTGTCGGCCGATCCGTTCCTCAAACCCGTCATCCGCGAGTTCGTCGAGGAGCACGCGCGCGATGAGGCACACCATTCGGCGTACTTTCGAACCCGGAGCGCCGATCTGTGGCAAGCGCTCGATCCCTGCGATCGCGATCGGATCGGCCCGATCTGGCCGAGCCTCATTCATGCCTACCTAGAACCGGATACCGAGGCCTGGGTCGCCGACTTGGTTCGGGCGGGCCTAGCGTCAACGGACGCACATTCCGTGGTGACCGACACACTCGCGTGCTCCTCGACGGGGGCCTTTCGATCAGCCGCCCGGCCCACCTTGACCGCTTTGGAGAGCGCTAACGCGCTGCGAGGCCCCACCCGAGAGGCCTTCGTCAAGGCGGATCTCTTGGACGCCTAATGTGCGGAATCGCCGGTATCTGGAGGCCATCACAGCAAGCGTCGCCCGACGAAATGGTCCAGATGTTGTCCGCCATGCGGCATCGCGGACCGGAAGGCGCAGCGTACGCGAGGCTCGATCAAGGCGCGATGGTGTTCGGCTTTCTGGCATTGGCATTCACGGACGCGCCCACCAGCCTGCAGCCGCTGTTCAACGAAAACTACAACATGGCCCTGGTTTACAATGGGGAGATCTATGATTTCGAGCCGTTGCGAGTGCGCCTGCAAGCGCAAGGGCATCAGTTTCGAACCCGATCCGACTCCGAAGTGATCCTCCACCTCTATGAGCAACACGGCCTCGACTTCTTCCAGTACCTCAACGGGGAGTTCGCTTTCGTGATCTGGGACGGGGTTCGAGGGGAGCTGCTCTGCGTCCGAGATCGGTTTGGAGTGAAACCCCTCTACACGGTTCGACTGCGAAACGGTTTCGCGTTCGCCTCCGAGATCAAAGCGTTGCTCGCCCTCCCCGAGGTTTCCGCAGCCTTGGAACCCTCGTGGTTTTCCGGGCCGGGGATCGGGCTTGCGGAGACGTCTCGAACGCCCTTTGCCGGCGTCATCCAGGTTCGACCTGGCCACGTCCTTCGGGTAGGTCGTCATGGAGCCACCCAGACCAGATGGTGGAACCCCGACTTTACCAAACACGACTGGGACGCACCCACGGCCGCAGAGGCACTCCGAGCCGAATTGACCCATGCGGTCAGGCGCCGCATCGGTGGGGACGTGCCGATCGCTCTGTCGTTGTCCAGCGGCATCGACTCCACCATCGTGTCCGGCCTTGCCGCCGAAGTCCGGGGCAGGCTTCCCGCATACACACTCTCCTATCCCGGTGCGTTTTACGACGAAGCCGAAACCGCGCGGACCGCAGCCCGCCACCACGGGCATGACTTCACACCCGTCGACTGCCGAATCCCACTGCTCGCGGAAGGATTGTTGACGTCCATCTGGGCCACGGAGATGCCCACCAACAGCCTCTCCACCGCCGCCCGCATGCGATTGACGGCCGCCGTTCGCGCCGACGGACACAAAGCCCTTGCCGGAGGAGAAGGGGCAGACGAGCTTTTCGGGGGGTACCCCTACTTCGGGCTCGAGTTCATCTGGCGAATGCTCGCCTCAGAGGATCAGAAGACAAGGCGGCGCGGCCAAGCCGAGCTGCGGCGCTTCCAACAGGAAGAGAGTTGGTCCAAAGCGGTGTTCTGGGACGGTGGACGCGGCTGGAAGGAGGACTCGCCGCGGTTCGGAACGCCCACCGTGTACGCGCAACGTGCCACCCGGGCGAAATGGCTCCAACGGCTCATCCTGAGCCGCGACTTCCGTCACCGAGCGGGCGATCCGATGCAGAGTGTGGAAAACGAATTCGACACTGAGGAACTTCGCGCACTCGGTCCTTTTGATGCGACCCGGATGATCTCGCGGAGTGTCGTATCCACCTTTGCGATCCCAGCTCTGGGAGATCGGGTGGAGATGTCCGCCTCCCTCGAAGGCCGGGCCCCTTACCTGGATCAACACATCATTGCGCTGGCGCACCGGCTGCCAGAGCACCTGTGCATCGATCCCCAATCGCTCATCCGCAAGGCGGTGTTGCGCCAGGCGGGGCGGGATCTGATCCCGCTGGGACACCGGGCTCAGCCCAAACACACCTACATGGCCCCAACGTTCGCCGAACTCGTCCAGACCAACCTCGGGAAGGAGTTGTTTGAGCACTATGTCTCGGACGCGATGGTGCGAAGTGTAGGCGTGTACTCACCTCTCGCCGTGCGCACCATACAAGTTCTCTGGCGCCGCGCCCCCCGAGAAAGCGTGCGTTTCCTACAGCTGGACGGGATCCTCGGGTTCATCCTCAGCGTCCACGCCCTGCACGATCTGTACGTGAACCGCGGTGTTCGCCGCGGTCACGACGGCGTGCTCTCGGGCGTAGTGGACCGCACCCCCGTGCCCTTCGCCCACCATGTCGGGGAATAATGATGCAGACGCGTCTCCACCTGGGATCGTTCCAAACCCCAGCTTTCCAACTTGTACCGATGAACCTGCCGAGGTTCACGCAACTGCGCAGCCCGCAACGCCATCGCATCAGCGTCAAAGCGCACCCCAAAGTGTGCGCAAAGGGAGCGAACCACTTCCACCGGATCCGCAACCAGATCCGAATACGACAGGTGCACCAACTGTCCCGGCCGCAACCGGGCCGCGAACTCGAAACCTTGCCTGAGCGACAAGTCCAGGCGGTCGAGGCACACCCGCCCCGCGCGTTCGGGTGCCAGGTGACCGGTCACATTGCGGTGTTGCAACGCCGTGACACTGCCGTACGACGCGACCGCCGCCACCGGATCCCGATGGGTCCAAATCAGTTGGGCGTCGGGCAGGGCTTCCACCAGCGCGTCCAACCCCATCAGGTGCGCGGGATCCTTGAGCACCAGTGCCGTGCCAAGGTCCGCCTCCAACCCCGCCGTGGCTCGCGCCCAACCCCGGTAGGCTGGCCGCCGGTCGACACGACGCAGCCACCCCTCGAAACGCGGCATCGTCCAATGGAAAGCCAATCCCTCCACGACCAGATGGGTCAGGAGCAGGGCCCAGCATTCCTCAGGACCCATCGCCGTAACCGGATGAGCAACGGCGAGCTCCGGCGACAACAGGCCGGCGAGGCGGGTGCCGATTTCCGCTTTCGCACGCGTTCCTCGCCGTGGAATCGGCTCCAACATGCGGTGCATGGGTACAAACCCATACCCCGGAACCGCGTCCAGAAGCTGCTGCAAGAAGGTTGTGCCAGTTCGGTACCAGCCTACCAGCACAAAGGGGGGTCTCGTGGGCTGCAAACCAACCCGCGAATCCACGTGTTGCAACCGGCGCCTGCTCACCAACCCCTGGACCAGCAACGTCCGCAGAATGGCCGCCCCCAACGCCGACGGGGGGTTCTCCGCCAGATCGGCGCACAGAAGTTCAAGCGGTTCCGCCACCTCGGAGGGGAGAGCATCCCTGTGCCCGCTGATCCGATCGGCGGCCGCGTTGATTGCCCCAGGTGTAAGCTCAAACGCTCCGAGAGCGCGAGGACCGCGCAACAAGGTGTCCGCCAGTCGGGCCGCCGGACCGTAGCCCGCACGCTTTACGGTGTTTGCTTCCATACCGACCCAGTGTACACCGAGGGGGACACGTGAGCGCCCTGCGCCAATGGCTATCCAAGTGCATTCCAACTTCTGGCCAGGTCCTCGATGCTTCCGCATTGCGCGCCGAGGCCACCCAACGGACCGGGCTCACCGATTTCGGAGATCCCGCATACGAGGATCCGTTGGCGCGCTTATTGGTTTCCGCTACCGAGGACGCGGATCTCGACGCGATCGGCCGCGCTCTGATACATCGCGCCGTCGTTGGAAATCTGGCCAACCGGTTGCGGTTCGTCGACGCTCGGCAGCGGGCAACCCAGTCCCTGAGCGAACCGCCAAGGCGACCGTTGATCATCGCCGCTTTGCCCCGCACCGGATCCACTTTGTTGCTCCAACTCCTCGCGTCCCACCCCGAGGCGCTTTCCCTGCCGCTTTGGCTCGCCATGCGCCCCCTCCCGCCTCCACGCAAGGAAGATTGGCCCAAGGGAGATAGCCGACGACGGCAAGCCGTTTTGACCAGTCTGGCCGTCCGAACCTTCGCCCCCGATCAGATGCGCAAGCATCCCGTGCTCGCCGACGGTCGGGTGGAGTGCTCCCATCTGCAAATGAGTACTTTCGAGAGCCTGCAATGGTGGGGCCTATGCCAGGTTCACGGCTACGCGGCGTGGTTGGATACCCGCCCCCTGGACGAGCCCTACCGTTGGCTCAAGGAGCACCTCCAGTTGTTGCAGGCCGATCTGCCTGGCAACCACTGGGTGCTCAAATCGCCGGCCCACTTCCTGCGTTTGGACACCGTCTTGCGCACCTTCCCTCGTGCACGGGTGGTCATGCTGCACCGAGACCCCGTGAAGGTCCTCGCATCCACATTCAGTCTGTTGTCGTCGGGCCACGCGATGACCAGCCCGCGCCCCGATTCCGAACGCCTCGCCGCACGCAACTTAGAGTCCCTCGTGTCGGGCGCGGATCGGGTCGTCGAGGTTCGGAAGCACGCCGATCCCAACCAATTCCTCGATGTCGGTTACGGGGAATTGGTCAGGGACCCGATCGGAACGGTGAGCCGGATCCATCGATGGGCGGAGCTGCCCCACGACGCGAAGGTAGACCAAGCGGTGCGACGCGCGCTCAAAGAGAACCCCCCGGATCGGTTCGGTCGCCACACTTACTCCGCGGACGGCGCCGACGCGGCCATCGTGAGGAAGAGGTTTTCACAGTACAGCGAGCGCTTCGCTAGGGAGATCGAGTGCTAATCGCTCTTGCGCTTATCACCGCTCTTTGGGTGCGTTGGCGCTGGCCAGGGGCGTGGTCCCGCCCCCCTGTTCCCACCCACATGCTGCAAGGCGCCGGGTTCCTGCTCGATCGGGCGCCAGCGGCTCTGGTGGCGCTGGCGTGGGCCGCAAAGATCGCAGCTCCTCTGCTGGTGATCGCTTCGGCACCGGACAATGGAGGCTGGCGCGCCCTGGGGGTTGCTGCTCTCGCCGAGGCCCTCGGTCGCCTCAGCGCGATCCGGCCGCGGGCCGGCGCTACCCCCGTGCGGGACGACGCCCTCTGGTTGCTCGGATGCGGACTGTTGCTGGCGGCGCCCATTGAGACCTTCGTCGGTTTAATCGCAGGAACGGTGGTCGTGGCCGTACTGCTCGCCGGTCAATGGTTCGGTTGGGGCCGGTCCCCGCTGTTGGTCCAGGTGTGGCGCCCCACACTACGGGTACACGGCGACAACCCCGATGTGTGCGGGGCGACCGGAAGAATCCGCCTGCCCGATAACCTCCGCGTTGAACTCCGTCAGGAGTCCGCCAGTTTCGTCAGCGTCGCTTTGGTGGGCCTCGGTCACAGCTACGTGTCGGCTATCGAAAGCGCCGATCTGGTGCCCCGCCTGAAACAGCAGGGTAGGGTGCTGATCGCTGTGCAAGATGACTTCAGTGCCCCGTCGCCCGACGTCGACTTTGTGCTCCGGGCTCCACCGGGACGGTACATGCTCACCGTTCGGGCCTACGAGATTCCGCGAGAAGGCTGGACGCCACCCCGGCTGTGGAGAGAAGCGTGATCGCCGGGCTTCTCGGCGCGGGAGCGGGCGCACTTGGCCTATTTTACGTTGCGTTCTACGCCGCCGCCTTCCGCGACGTGCGCCGTGCTCGCGAGCGCGGAGAGGTGGATACCACCCCATTTGGCCCTATGAAACGCTTCGCCAGCCGAGCCCTCGGCGCCAATCCCGACGCCAGCTACTTGTACGTGGCCTACACCCTCCGGGATGACGAGGAGGCCATACTCACCGGTGTTTTGCCAGAAGCCCCCTATGTTTCGCTGACGGTCTATGATCCATATTTGCAATCGCAGGATCCGCGGATCGGCCCCACTCACCTTCGGCGCGACCAACTCCTCGCCAAGGACGGCAGGTTCGAGGTGGTCTTGGGGCACCGGCCGTGCCCACCGCCCCTCCTGGACGTCAGTTCCGCGCCGGAAGGCGTATTGATCCTGCGCATCCTCGGTGGGCGCTTTCCCGACGAGGCGCCGGTGTTAGAGCGGCGGCCCGCCCAATCGGCCCCGCTTCCCACCGCGCCGGCGCCGGCCCTGCCCACTTGGCGGCCGCTCGGGCACCTCGCGTCCGTTCGCCACAACCCGCTTCAGTTGTTCTTGCGGGCCCGCGATCATGGACGGATCACGCGGCTCAGGTTTGGACCCCGATCGATGTTTGTGATCAGCGATCCGGAGGCGATCCACGACGTTCTCGTGCGAGCCGCCGACCGCTTCGACCACCAGATCCCCAGCACTCAACCGTTGCGACGGGTGATGGGCGACGGCCTGGTTACCCTCGATGGGCAGGTGTGGCGCCAACATCGCCGAATGGCTCAAAACGCCTTCCATCGCACACGGATCCGGGCGTTCGCCGCTTCCATGGCCTCCCTCTCTCAACGGTTTGTCGACGGCTGGCGGGACGAACGGGTGGTCGACGTCGCCGCGGTCATGAGCGATCTCGCCCTGGAAGTGGCCGCCTCCACGCTGTTGTCCCACGATATTCGATCCGCGGCCGATCGACTTCACTCCGCTGTCAACCTTCTGTTTCCCCACCTGCTTCGGCTCACCACCAACCCCCTGCCGTTTGCGGGAGATCTCCCCACCCCGAGCAACGCGCGTTTCCGCAGTGCCCTACGCGAACTCGACCAGATCATGTACGACGTGATCCGCGATCGCCGTTCTCATCCCGGCGATCACGATGACTTGCTTGCCATGTGGATGGAGGCTCGTGACGAAAACGGCGTCGCCCTGTCCGATCGGGAAGTGCGCGATGAGATCACCACCATGCTGCTCGCGGGCCATGAAACCGTTGCGAACGTCCTCGCATGGGCCTTGTTCTGCCTCGGTAGCAACCCTGAAATCTGCCATCACGTACAGGCGGAAGTGGACGAACTGGACCTCAACGAGCTCACCGCCGACACCCTCTCCCGTGCGCCCCTACTCGGGCGGGTGATCAACGAGACACTGCGCCTTTTTCCCGGGGTTTTTCTGATTGGGAGGCGCGCAATCCTCGACACCGTCCTGGGTGGTCACCTCGTTCCAAAGGGCAGCATGATCGGGATGTGTATCTACGGGATCCATCGCGATCCGCAGATCTGGTCCAACCCTGAAACCTTCGATCCGGATCGATGGTTGCCCGATCGCCAAAAACCTCCTCGTGGCGCCTTTTTACCCTTCGGAGGCGGTGCGCGAAGGTGCATCGGCGATCGGTTCGCGGAACTGGAGCTCTACGTGGTGTTGGCGCATTTGCTGCGGCACCTAACCCCCGAACCCACCGGTCCCCAACCCGCCCTCAGCGCCAACATCAGCCTGCGGCCGGTGGGGGGGCTCCCGATGCGCCTGCGTCGACGGGATGCACTTCAAGTCATCGGATGACGAAGCCGCTGGTCACCACTCCGATGCGCGAGGGGGCGAAAGGGCGCCGCAGGCGGCCGACGAAGTCCGCGGAACCCCTGAAGCACGCGGCGGCCAACGGCCGAGCCGCCCAGCAAGATCAACAACGCGAGGATCAGCGGTCGAAATCCACGGCATCGTCCACCTGGCGATCGCGCGACAGGGTCCCAAACTCTTCCTCCAACGCGCGATGAATGGCGTCCAGGCTCGCTATAAACTCGGGAGTGAGCGGCTGTTCTTCGTAAAACACCCGCCACAGGTGTTCGAAGGCGTCGGCGCGTTCCGCGGTCAAACCCTCGGGCATCGGGCCCGTTCCGTGGCCGCCTTTCCGAGGCTTCACCAGCGGGATGGCGGCCTCCACGTTTGTCACACCGAGCCACCCAAACACGGACGTCAACACGGGTTCGGGTTCGGCGAGCAGGCGTTCATAGGCCACCACGCGCATCGGGTATCGTCGCACCGACACATCCCGCAACAGCTCATAGTATTCCATGAACCACTCGATGTGCCGCGGAATTTGAGCCCGCCGCACCCGACGGGCCTCGACGAACTCCGCACCTTTGGTCCCCAAAAAGTACCGATCCTCAAGATCGTTCAGCCGCGCCATCGACGGGCCGTAGTCGCGCCAATGGCGGATGGTGCAGACGACGCGGTTCATGTACGCGAGATCGGTGCGCACCATGCCGGGGATAAATACCTTCGCGGCGTGTGTTCTCGTCTCTCGGGGAGGCACAAACCGACCGGTGACCGGGTCGGGATTGGTCGCGTAGTAGATGCCCGACCGAAGCTTGCTTTCGTAGAACCCGCCGGGGTTGGCCTCCCGGATGGAAGTCCCCCACACCGAGGGGAACTCCACGCCGAGCACCGGCACCTCGGCCGCTTTCAGCAGTTGCATCCACAGGGAGGTGCCCGAGCGTTTGGTTCCCGTCACCAGGATCATGGGTTCAAAGCCTGCAAGACCGCCTTGGGGCCGCCTATTTCTTGGTGAAGGTATAAACCTGATCGAGTCCATTCTGGCACGTTAGCGTCTCTTTCTCCAGGAGACAGGCCCAGGTGTCCTCGTAGGGTTCGGCGTATGCCTCGTCGAATTCGTCTTCACCGTTGATCTCCGCCGCGGTCAAGGTCGTTGCGACGGTCCCTTCGTAGTCGCCTTTTTCGGTTTCGGGCATCATTTCACCGGCCAGCGAGTGGGTCGAGACCGCATGAAGGTCGTACTCTTCGCTGTCGACCTCGAGTGTGAGTGAGCCGGTGAGTCCGAAGTCTTTATCGATAGTGAGACTGCCGGATACGCCATATTCCGCGTCCCCAACATCTCCAGTCGGCTCGAATTCGGATGCGGCCCACTCGCCAACCACCGGATCACTGCATCCCGCCAGCATCCCTCCGCAAACGCCGGCGGCGAGAATCCCAAATTGCCTGTTGTTCATGGTGTTTCCTCTGTGGTCAGGTGCTTCACCCGACATGGAGCCATGCTACGGCATAGTCTTCCCAAACGCAATCCTACGCCGTTGAAAATGACACCCCCCATACTATTGCCCATTGTTGTGGTGGTTTAAACGCAATCCGATCGTCAATCCGCCACGCCCTTCGTCGTTCGATCCAGAACGGTACACCGGCGGGAAATGCGGGCGCCGGCCCGATCCACCAGCGTCAACCGGTGATCCCCCTAAACGCGTCTTCAAGTTTGATGCGCTGAAATGCAGCGCCTGCGGCGGCCAGCTCCGGGTTCAGGCCTTCGTGCGTGGGGTTTGGGTCGCGCCGAAGCTGCCGGGCGTCCTGCAGCGGCCCATGGAGTTCCCCGTTCTCCACTGGGCGAGAGACGGGCCGGAAGCGCAAGAGGTGTTCGACGGGATGTGAATCGAGGCGGTCCAGCCTTCCGAACCTCGCCCAACATCTTCCGTTTCAGCGCAAACACTGCGTTTCCCTGCCATCCGCTGGGATTAACCAAGCCATCAAAAAGCTGGCGCAATCTCCTCGCCAAACAGACTCGCATGTGTCCGTTTCGCGGTCTCCACCGACTCTGAATACAAGAACGTCACCATCTGGTCGGCATCGCCTTCGAGCTTTCGCTCAAGTCAGCAATGTGGTGCGATCATATAGGTGTATCGCTGTATCGGTCCTGTATCGGTTTAGCCTCTATTAGCTTCGACTAGCAAATAAGCTACACGGTCACCGGCCCTGGCGTGGAGATGCGCCGGACTGGGCCGCTCGGTGCACGGACACAATCTGCTCCATGAAGCAAATCTCTTCGCCAGAGAAGATCTCGACGATCGACTCAGGATCGATCTCATCGACAGTACTGCGACCCCTGAGATTGGAGATACACCCCGCCATTAGGTTGAGCACACCGACAGCATCGTAGGGAGCGCTGTCGCACCCCCACGTGCGTACTCCCCCGAGCAGTTCTTCGAAGCGATGGATTGTATTCATCGGTTGACCACCGTTCCGCTGCGATTTATCGCCGAGAGTGAGTCGAAGGCGAGCGATAGGATTTGCGAGCCAGCTTGGTCAAGGCCAGCCGTTCCCGGCACCTGTCAGAAGGTTCGCATTTCGGGGGTGCCGCTGTCGCCGGGCGGCTGCGGCGCTGGCGGGTTTTCGGTCGGCGGCGTCTCGTTTGGCGGTGGCTCGGTCGGAGTTTTGGACGACGGTCCTGGTGTTTCGACCGCCGGTGCTGGGGTGTCGATCCGCGGCTCCGCTGGCGCTTCTTTTACCTCTGGTGCGGCCTCGAACGCGTCATCAAAGGCGAATTTTGAGAATTCGACCCGTTGGTGGCGGTGCGTGCTGTAGTAGAACGAAAGAACCGTCGAAAACTGACTGACATTCGGTCGAAACCAAGACTTGGTTGGGGCGCCACCGGGAAGGGTCTCCGAAAGGTCAAACCCGAATCCGTACAGGTAGCGCATGGTGACGTTCCAACCGAGTCCATTCGAACTCGTGCCGCCGGTTCCCAGGCCCAGTCCGAGCAACACGCCGTCTCTTTGCAGTTTCGATTCTCCGCTTCCATCATTTTCTTCCGCTTCGACCATCCATTGCCCCCAACCTCCGTAGATCGTGAGCGCGGGCTCGCCCTCCCACCCAGTAGCGTGAACGCTGACGTGGCCGAGCGCGTCGATCTGTTGGAGTTTCCAGGTCCAATCCTGTGACGCATGCGGTCGGGCCAAACAGGAAAACGCGTTCGTGAACGGGATGATCCGAAGCATCGAGCGAGCGTCGGATTTTCGTCCTCCAGGCAGGCGATCGCCGGCGGCCATTTTTCGACGATGGTCTTTTGAAGTCGAAGATTGGGATTGACGAGCCACGGGGTGCTGTAGCCCGCATCCCCACCGATCGAGATGCCCACTTTTTTCGTTCGAACCAAGCCGAGGCTCACCTCCAACCGATAGGAATGCCATTGGGTGGCGGACGCCCACAACCCCATCGCGGTGATTGGCACGCCGCCAAAGCCGAACCCAGCGCCGATCTTGACTTGTCCTGGCCAGACGAGAGGTACATGGCTGATGGTCGGCGTCTCGGCTTCCGGTGGCGGAAACTCCGGCCCCTCGGCGGCGCAAAGCGAGGCAAGGAAAATAGGAAGAAGTGCATTGATCGACCTTTTTCGCCGAATCTATTCGCGCCCCGGGGCCGGCCGCAAGCGGATGCTGCGCCCTACAACAAACGGCAACAGTTTCCGGGCGTTCCGCGTTTGGGGATCTGCAGCGACGGACGCTTTGGACGCTCGCCGAAAGGTCAGTCGCTTTACTACTGCGGCCGGGTGCCGCAGGTGGTGGGGCGGCAGTTCTCGTTTCGCCAACGCGCAAGAAGTGTTGACAGTTCGCTGCCGCAGAGGGGGCTCAGTCCTCGCCGTCCTCCCACAGCTTGTGATCGATCAGCGCCTGGGCCGCTTCGAGCCAGGCGGGGTCGAGCGTCACCGGCGTGTGGAGCAGGCGCAGCACCGCCTCCCGCCGCCCGCGGAGATCCCCCCAGTGGTCGAGGATCTTCCTGGCGTAGAGCTCGACGACGCTGTTGGCGTACGGCGTGATGTAGCGACCCTCGTGGTCGAAGTAGAAGACCGGACACGTCCCGAGGACGGTACGCGCGTCGCGCACGGTCATGTAGAAATTCCCGCCGCGGTCCTGCATCTCCCCGAGCTCGGTGTACAGCAGGGCGATGTGGACCCGCCCGCGGCGCAGCTCCTCGCGCGCTTCGTTCTCGTCGAAGTCCGTGAGGCCGTAGACCCCCGGGTCGCCTCCGGGTGTCCAGTCGAAGAGCCCCTCCGCCCGAATGCCGGCGAGGCCGACCCACTCGCCATCGGGTCCCCAGCACGGCACCCCGTCGCCCGGACCCAGCCCGAGCGTGTCCAGGAAGGCCGCGAGGCCGGCCTCCGACAAGGGAAGGGTGTCCGGAAGTGGGTGTTCGTCGTTTTGGATGAGCTTCATCGGCGACACGTAAGGCTAGGGGGGGGGCAGTCAAGCCCTCTTCCTATGGCGGCCATGTGTTCGAGTCGCGATTTCTGGCTGCACGACGACGTCCGTTTTCGTTCGCTGACCACACATTCGCGCGTCAAGTAAGGCTCGCGTTCATCCGAATCGAACGCCATGGCTGCAGACGCCGGGCGCCCCCTCGTCCTCGACGCACGTCCCGTGGAACACCTCTGGCTCATCCGGTCTGAGCATTCACGACAAAGCCCCGCCCCTCCAGGCCATTGTGGACCCACTCGATACCAAATTCCGAGAGCTGGCGTGCCCCAGCCCAGAGCTCAACACCGAGCTTCCAAGGGCGTAATGTATCCAAGCTACCTCTGGATTGAAATCGTCAACCCATCGAACACTTCCTAACGGACGAGTACGTCAAACCGGTGAAAGATCACTTGCCCTCCAACGGGGTTGCGATAGCAGACCGGATGATCCGACTCGTCGCCCGGAAAGAGGACTTCAAACGGGACTTGATGAAGCTCGCCCGGGAGAGACTCTGGCGGTTGCGCACCGTTCTGCTCCCTCGCGCGCCCGATGACAACCACGAGATGCACTGGCAGCCCGGACCGGATGGCACCGAAGTGCGCCACGTGGTGGACCCGATCGTGCGATTCGCGTACATCGTGATCGACGGGCCGGGCGAAAGCGCCTTGCGAGACGAAGTGACCACGCGGATCCCCTGCTACGCGCCGGTCGAGCTCCTGGACCGGCTCGCCGCCGCGCCCGACGCCGCCCGTGCGCGGTGCGCGCTGGAACTCGGTGTGGGAGCGCCCTCGTCATTCGACCAGGCCGTGTTCGAAGCCATCACCGCCACGATGGGTGACCCCGACCCGGGCGTGCGGCGCGCCGCGCTCTGGGCGGCGGCGTATGCGCCTTGGGCCGCGTACCGTCCGGTGGCACAGGCGCTCGCCGCCACGGACCCGTCCGAGGTCGTCCGTTCGACGGCCGAGATGCTCCGTGACGCGCTCGACATGCGAGCGCGCAGCGAGGTCGGACTGGCGACGGGGGATTGACGCGCTGGATTCGCTCCGACGAATCGTCAACCGCTTGACGAATGGAGAAGCGGGTTGGCGTTTTGTGAACTCCTGTGAACGAGCGAAGGCTCCAACGACGGTACCTTTTCTGTACGGACCATGTGCCGATGTTTGGGGGTTTCATGTTGTTTTCCACGATGTTGTTGGGTGGTGTGATGGCGACGGCGGAAGCACGGCCGTCCGAGGTGGCTTGGCGGTACGCAGGTCAAATTCCGGGCGCAACCGACATCGCCGTGTGCCAGAACGGATTGGTGTACGCGACGGTGCCGTCGGGAACGAAAACCAACTTGGTGCGAACGAACCAAGTCCCTCATTTGTACGATGTGACGTCCACGACGTTCGATGAAGGCACCACGGCCACGCACATCAGCTGCGGAACCGACTACGCTGGGTATGCCAGGTTAACGCTGCAAGATGCGCAGGACCGGATTTATGCACAACAGATGAACACTTCCTATGGCGTCTCTTTCCGTGGCCTTCCGTTTCAGCATGTCGGCACCTCGCCGACGGCCGACGACGTCAAAGCTTTGGGGTATAGCCAAGTTCTGGTGCATACCGACGATCGCTATGACTACCGAGGGTCTGTGGGCACGGGAAGCTGGCTTACCTACAGTTACTTGGGCGACGTGTGGGGAGCGGCCGAGGTGGCGGCGACCGGTGGTAGCACTGAGGTGGCGGCAGCGATCAACGACGATGATCGCATGTGGGTGAATTTTTCTGGGGGATCCCTGAATTTGGATGCGCAATGGGAGCCACTGGTGTCGAGCCGTGCCGACGTGCCTCGGCTGGCCGTGGACCTGGAAGCAGCCCGTTACCAAGCAGGAAGTACGGTTCGGTTGTATGCTCTGTTGCCCGGCGGCGCGGTGTGGATTGGGGTGGTTTGCCAAGGCTACCCGGAGTCCACCAGTCCTGGCGCAATTGAACCGATCCGTTTGGCGTGCGAACCGGACATTGAGCGGGCTTAGCCCGCTCCTTTATCAACGCCTTGACGATCGGTGTGCGAAACGGGGGCCGTTAGGTGAGCCGGCGGACGGTTTCCGTCCGCTGAAACCAAGTTCGCCCGTCAAGCAAAACGGTCGTTCATCCAAATGCGAACCAATGGACCGTCAGCCGGGGGACGCGTCGGTCTCCGCCCGGGACGACCGCTTTGCGCATCGGATGGGCCGACGCCTGAACCCCGTGGTAGGTCACCGTGGGGAACTCGGGCGGCGGCACGAGCACGGCGAGCTTCGCGACAAAGGCGAGCTCCTTTATCACGATGTGGGTGGTTCCGTTCGAACACCGGGATCCCACACGCCAGGTAGGAATCCGAGGAACCTACTGAAACGGAGATACCGACAAGACCATCGACGCGGCGGAAACGGCGGCGTTGGAGGATGCAGCCCTCGGCCTGCGGGCACGTCGAGACCATCGCTGCATGGCCAGCTTTGTTTGTCTTGTTTCGACGATTTCGTGGGAGTTGAAATAAGTCCGACGGCGCTACGTCCAAGCGCCGTCTTGTAGGAGGACGATCACGAAAATGGAAACCGAAATCACTTCCGACTCGCGCAACTTCGCCGTGCTAGCGCATCTGTCGACGTTTGTGGGGTACGTCATTCCTTTTGGGAATGTCTTCTCTCCCTTTCTGTTGATGATGCTGAAGCCGGATGACCGTTTCGTTCGCGCTCACGCGGTTGAATGCTTGAATTACAACATCAGCCTCCTGGTGTGGGCGCTCATCGCCACGGTGTTGTGCGTTGTGCTGGTGGGGTTCCCGCTGTTGTTCCTGATTCTCATCGGATCGTTCATCTTCCCGTTGATCGCGGCGAGTAGGGCGATGGCTGGGAATGGGCACCGGTATCCGATGACGTTTCGGTTCCTGTCTTAGGTTCGAAGGCCAATCCGGGGCATTCGGGAGGGAAAGCGCTTGGGCGTTCGATGTTCGGGGGCGCGCACGCGGCATTGTAGTTCGCAGCGTCCGGCAAAAACACCCCTTGAAACCCATCCAAAAGCCCGCAGGGTGAAGGCCTGCCCTAAGCGTCTACCCAGGAGCACTCGCAGGTAAAGTGGCGCAGGTATTGCGGTTGTTTGGTGATGCGTACCCCCCGGATCGTCGCCGCTTTCTGCTTTACTTCGTCGATGACCTCTGCCGCATAATCGAAGTGGCTCTGGGTATACATGCGACGCGGGAACGCGAGCCGCACCAGGTCCATGCTGTGGTAGGTCTCGGTGCCGTCGGCGAGGCGCTTTCCGAACATCACCGAGCCGATTTCAACGCCGCGAATACCACCTTCGAGATACAGTGCATTGCATAGCGCCCACGCGGGGTAGTGTGCTATCGGCATGTCCGGCAGCACGGTGCGAGCGTCGATGTACACCGCGTGCCCCCCGGTCGGTTTGACGAATGCGACCCCCGACGCTGCCAATCGTTCGCCCAGGTACTCTGCGGTGCGCAGCCGATACCGCAGATAGTCCTCGTCCATGCCCTCGTCGAGGCCTACCGCTAGCGCTTCGAGGTCGCGGCCGGCAAGTCCGCCATAGGTCGGAAATCCCTCGGTGAGGATCAGGACGTTGCGTACCGCTTCCCTCCACTCCTCGTTCCGCAGCACGATGAAACCGCCAATGTTCACCATGCCATCCTTTTTGGCGCTCATGGTGGCCCCGTCAGCGTACGAAAACATCTCCCGAACGATCTCGGGAATGGGGGTATTCGCGTATCCAGGCTCCCGCATTTTGATAAACATCGCGTTTTCGGAGAACCGACACGCGTCGATAATAAGCGGCTTGCCGTAGGACTTCAGCAGCGCAGAGTAGGCGCGGATGTTCGCCAAGGATACGGGCTGACCGCCCCCGGTATTGTTGGTGACGGTAATCATGCCAAAAGGGATCCGGTCACCCTCGGCGTTCAGCAGGCTCTCCACACGGGCGAGGTCGATGTTGCCCTTAAAAGGATGGATCACGGAGGGCTGCAATCCTTCGGGGATCACCAAGTCGAGAGCTTCGACTCCGAGAACCTCCAGGTTTGCTCGCGTGGTGTCGAAATGACAATTGTTCGGTACGAGTTCGCCCTTTTGGCACACAGCGGTAAAAAGCACCTTCTCTGCGGCGCGCCCTTGGTGGGTAGGCACGAAGAAATTCATGCCGGTGATTCGCTGAACGACCGTCTCTAATCGATAGAAACTGCGGGCTCCAGCGTAGCTTTCGTCGCCCTCCATGATGGCACCCCACTGCCGTGAGGACATCGCCCCAGTGCCGGAGTCCGTGAGCCAGTCGATCAACACGTCGTCGGCGTGCAGTCTAAAGACGTTGAGCTTTGCCGCCTCAAGCAACTCCACCCGTTCCGACTGTGTTGTCATGCGGATAGGCTCGATGCTCTTGATACGGAACGGTTCGATCAGAGTTTTCGGCATGGGGGTCCAGACGGGGAAGGAAATGACGCTGTTGCGATGAATGTCCCTTTAGCCACACACACACACTACCGTTCGCTCGCGGGGGGCGTCGAACGACGGCGGTGAAATACACCCCACTATATCCGCTCTGTCCGCGGTACGGCCTAACGGCTCAGCACGAGCACCTGAATTGCGTTTCGAGCCACCTTGCTCCGTTGGGTCGTTCCGCCCAGAACTGGCATCCTGACCACAACACTTCCGGCGTCCGGTCCCCGTCCAGATCACGGTCAGCAGCGAAAGGCGTCCGAGCCCAGGGAGATCTCCCCGTGAGTGCAAAGGGACTAAGATCGCTTCCCTTTAACGCTAAAGCGAACTTGTGTGGATGCGCCATTGGCGGTCCTCGCTGCGGAACAGGATCGTGGGCGCGAAAGGGTTGCACCGGTGGGCGCGAGGAGATGAATACAACGCTAGGCGCCCCTTTGAAGCTCACGGTACAATCCCACGGGGGACTCCTCGCATGGGCACAAGGCCAAATCTCGCCGTCGTCGTTGGTTTAGCCGTCCTGATGCCGAACGCTGCCAACGCCGCCGTGTTTGCGGTCAACGATGTCACTTCTCTGCGGACCGCGCTGACCACCGCCGCGTCGAATGGACAGTCGGACACGATCAACCTGGCTGACGGGGTTTACTCCTTGGTCAGCCAGCTTAGCTACGATTCAGCCGAAAACTTCTCGCTAACGCTCCAGGCGGCCCCAGGCGCGTCGGTCACCATCGATGGTGGGGGTGGAACACGACTTCTTTATCTGTGGGCTCGCGGCGCAAACGGGCATGTCACCATTCGCGGGATCCAGTTCAACGACGGGTATGCCTACGACGAAACCGCGGCCGGCGTGATGATCCGCACGCAACAGGGCAATCTCACAGTTGAGGACTCGTCTTTCACCAACTGTTGGACCGGCTCACTGTTTTTTACCGCCAATGCTTCAGGCGGCTATTTTCGCGTTGAGAACACCGGGACGCTCACCCTAAAGAACAATTATTTCGCCGACAACCGAGCAAAGGGTGCTGGCGGTGGTGCGTTCGTGATGGTGGGTTCGGGCGCGACGGTGCGCATGATCAACAATGTGTTCGTCGACAATGAGGCCGTGACCCATGGCGCGGGCGCCTACATCTACGCGGTGGACAGTGCGGTCACACTGACCAACAACACCATTACGGGCAACTGGGTGAGCACGGCCACCGGCTACGGCGGCGGCGGCCTGCACATCCGATTGTACTCGGATACCGCGAGCCCGAGTTTGAGCAACAACATCATTTGGGGCAATACATCAGCAGATCTGCTCGGCGAAGACGTGTATTTTGCCAATGACGAAAATGGAAACGGCACCGCCGCCCCGACGAGCTTGCGCCACAACGACCTGACCGACGTCGACTGGGCGGTCGCGGCGAACCAAACCGTGATCTCGAACATTGACCTCGATCCCATGTTGTCACCTGATTACCATTTGAACCTGGGTTCGCCGTGCATCGACGCAGGCTGGGATTCTGCTCCGTCGTTGCCCACCCTTGACTATGAGGGTGACGTACGCCTACAGGGGCCACATCCGGACATCGGCGCGGACGAGTACCCGTTTGTGGACACCGACGGCGACGGCATCGGCGATGACTCGGACAACTGTCCAAACGACCCGAACGCCCAGCAGGAGGACGGCGACCAGGATGGGCTCGGCGATGTGTGCGATGATTGCCAGGATGTGGATGAGGATGGGTTTGGGGGTATCGCGGAGGACAATACCCATTGCGCCGGTGGACCAACGGACGACTGTGACGACCTCGATGCCCTCGTTCATCCCGGCGCCAATGAGGTTGTGAACGGCATCGACGACGACTGCGACGCCGTCGTCGACGAAGGGACCGTGGCCTACGACGATGATGGGGACGGATGGTCCGAAAATGACGGCGATTGTGATGACATCGATCCGGATGTACGGCCCGGAGCGATGGACGTCGCCCACGACGGAATCGATCAGGACTGCGACGGATTCGACAATCTCGACTAAGATGAAGACGGCTTTGACGCTGATTTTGCCGGCGGCGACGACTGTGACGACCTCGATGCCCTCGTTCATCCC
>SYKL01000188.1 GCA_005797785.1 Pseudomonadota bacterium
GTGCAAAACGCTGCGAGTTGGAGCGACGTTTGGCGCCTCGGGTCGCATCGATCGACGCAATCGATGTGGAGCCGTATGTTTCCGAGGGGAACCTTCCTGCGAACGTTCGGTACACGGTGGCTGACGTGACCCGCGGGCTGCCGTTTCCCGATCACACGTTTGATAAAGTGCTTTACCTCGAAGTGATGGAGCACCTTCCGCGCGGCACGGAAGTCTTGGCGCTTCGGGAGATCCGCCGGGTGCTGAGGCCGGGAGGCATGCTGGTGATGAGCACCCCGAACTGGCACGTGCTCGCATGCGCATCCGACCCTGCCTACTGGCTGAGGGATCACCGACATTACCGGAAGAAGCACGTTGTAGCGATGCTTGGCACCAACGGGTTTCATGTGGATCGCACGCTCAAACATGGCGGCGCGGCGGAAGCGGTGTGGGTGCCGAGTTTTTATCTGGCCAGCAGGGTCGGTCTGGGCGCTACCGCTGCACAGTGGATGCATCGTGCGATCGCTCCGGAGTACCGTCGGCTAGGGTGGTATACGCTTTTCGTTCGGGCGACGGTGACGGAGTGATATGAGCCGGCGAACGATACTTTTCCTGTCTTGGCGGGACCAGGGCCACCCCTCCGCTGGAGGAGCTGAGGTCTACACCCACGAGGTTCTGCGCCGACTGGTCGCGAAGGGTTTTCGGATCTGGCATTTTTCCGCGGCTTTTGTTGGCGGCGCTTCCGATGAGATCGTGGATGGCGTGCGGTACGTGCGACGCGGTGGAAGGTTGTCGGTGATCCCATACGCCGTCCGGTTCTATCGGAAACACGCCGCTGAAGTCGACTTGGTCGTCGATCAATGCAACACCCATCGGTTTTTTACGCCCGCCTGGGTGCCTCGTGAGAAGCGGCTGTTCTTTATTCATCAGCTTACCCGCGAGATCTGGTACCAAATGGTGCCCAGGGTCCCTGCGGAGGTCGGTTTTCGTGCGGAAAAAGTCGCGCTTTGGCTGAACCGACGTGACCGCACGATTACGGTTTCGGAGTCCACGCGTCGGGATTTGGTGGAGGCGGGTTTTCATGCGGATCGCGTGGCGATCGCCCCGGAGGGGTTGACGCTTGCTCCCGTGGAAACTTTGGAGCCCAAGCGGAGCTCGATCCTGCTTTACGCCGGGCGGGTCAACCCTTACAAGGGCGTGGAAATCGTGATTCGGGCGTTTGCGCAGGTCCGAAAGCATGTTCCCGATGCTCGGCTATGGATTGTGGGGAAATCCGCTCCCGAGTACTTTGCGCGTGTTCTGCTCCCACTAGTCAAGCGCCTTGACCTTTCGGTCGGGACGGGTCCCTTGGATGAGGGGCACGACGTTCACTTTTTTGGATATCTTCCCGAGCATGATTTGCACCAACGCATGTTCGACGCGCGACTGTTGGTGATGGCCTCCACACGCGAAGGCTGGGGTCTCACGATCTCAGAGGCCGCGGCGCTCGGTACTCCAAGCGTGGTGTGGCCGGCACCGGGGGTGGTGGACGCGGTAGACTGCGGGCGAGCGGGGTTTTTGTGCCGCGGGCGAACGTTGGATGCCCTCGTAGAATCGGTCTTGGGTGCCCTCACCGACGCGGAAGAGTACGAAAGAATGCGCGTTGCGGCGCACCGCTTCGCGTGCACCTTGAGTTTCGACAACAGTGCTCAGGAGTTTGAGCGATGCATTCAGAGCATGCTTCCGTAGTAATCGCCATGAGCACGTTTAACGACACAGAGCGCACGATACGGGCCGTGCAAAGCGCACTCGGCTGTTCGAAGCTCCTTCAGCCCCGCGTCGTCGCTGTGGACGATGGCTCGGAACCACAGACGGTGTTGGCTCTTCGTCGTATCGCTTTGGATGAACCACGCTTTACGCTGGTTGAGGCAGAACATCGGGAACGAGGTTGGGCTCGATTTGATGCGATTCAGGTGGCTTTGAAGCTGAATCCTGACTTTCTATTGTTCATTGATGCCGACATGCAGCTGGCATCGGGCGCCCTTGAACAGTGCATTTCGCTTTGCGCCGACACTGGAGCTGGGGCCATTGTCATTCAAGAAACGCCCATTTCGGACCATCGAAATTTCGCGACCCGGGTGAAGGTGTTTGAGCGCGAGGTGGTGAACAGCACCGAACAACCGATCACGGATGATTCCATCGAAGCGGCCCGGTTCTGGTCGGTCGAAGCGTACCGGGTGAGTGGTGGGTTGAGTCCTCACCAAACGGCATTTGAAGAGATTCAACCCACCATTCGTTACCGCCGCCTGGGAGGCCTGGTGGCGAGACTCGGTGGGCGGTGGCTGCTGCATGACGAGAAGCACGTTCGCTTTCGCGAGCTGTTGATGAAGAAAAGTGGCTACTTTGCTGCGATGGATAAGACCACGGCCAGTGAAAAGGGTGGCGTGTGGGAGGCTGCGCGCCGGTGGTATCCCTTCCGGCGCGTCTACTACGAACCGCAGAATCTACGTCGCTACGTCGATAAACCTGCGTTGGCGGCGGGTATGTTGACGATGTACGGTGCCTTGACCGTTTCAGCGGTCGCCAACCTCGGGTGGGCCGGCCTGTCCCGGGCGATGGCGGCGGATCGAGAGGACGCCGATCGCGAGTAGTCCTGCTCCCACGGCGGCAATGCCTGCCCACCAGGTTCGATTAAAGGGCACTCTTGCCACCAGTTCCGAGTCCCCTTCCGGGGCGTCCATCCCGATCGCAACGGCGTTTACGGCGTAGTCCCGGACCGATTGGCCCACCTGCGTCACCTCCCAATACGGCAGAGGGGATTCGAGGAGCAGCGCCCGCGATCGGGGTCCGGCGCGGACGCGCAGGCGTCGGTACGCCAATGCCCGCTCTTCCAACGTGGCTGTCGCGGCGACCGCGGCCGAGCCGCCGGATTCGACGAGTGCCAGTGCGTCGATGGAAGGCGTGCGATCGGACTCCCAGAGCGCGAAGTCTGAAATGGAAAACCACGATTCGCCTTCCGCCGCATTTCCCGGTTTTGCCAGGAACTGCATGGCGACGGACACGGCCCCGGGCGGTGGTTCCACGGTCATGGAGTAGCTGCCTCGGTTCTCGGGATTTTCCAAGGTGTCGATGTAGCGCGTTTCAAGGGTTTCCCCGTTTGCGCCGTAGAAAAACAGCTTTCCATGGAAGGAGTGGCAGCCGACGGTCTTGTAAGAAAACCAAGACATCACCGGCGTGGCAGAGGACAGTCGTGCGGGGTCGGTCATCAGCGAGCCCCAAGAATCCTGCCCCCGGGTCATGCGGCGCCGCAGCGTCTTAGGCTGGTCGCTGAGTTCTTGGAAAGGATCCTTCAAAGCGTCCCAATCCATCAACGGTGGGCTTTCACCGTTGAGGGTCATCACCACTTGGTAACGACCGGGGCCAAAGTGACGATGCAATGAGGTGGGTGGCGAGGCGCCAGTCCAATGCAGTTCCTCCGAGGTGTTGGGCCCCTTCAGCGACAATGTGAGTTCGTCGCCTGGAATGGGAAGGTTAACACCGAATAGTACGTCGAAGTCGCCGGCTTGGGGGATGTCAAATGGAAAGGCCACTTGTGCCCGAGGACCAAACACCGCGTTCGCATCGACACGGGTGATGTCGGTCGCCGGAACGCCTCTTTGGATATCGCCGTCCGTGGCGTCAACCAGGGTGAAGGTTCGCTGGCCTTCAAAATCATGCACGGTTTCAACGACGCGTTCCTTGAAGTCGGCGTCCGAAATCCAGACGACCGCGTTGATGGCTTGTAGCCCATGCCGGTTTTCAAGCTCGAGGTTCGAAAACGTTTCGGTGGTCGGGACCGATTTCCAGACGAACCGCAGGCGATCTGAACAATGAGAATTCAGTTCCGTAGAGTGCGCGCTCCATTTCACTTCGAGGGGGCCGCCTTTCGGCGAGCACAACATCCGGATCCATAGCTTACCGGGGTCGGATTGTGCCGGATGCCGGAGAACGACGGGGAGACGGTTCGCGATAGAGTACGCCCCCAACTCGAGAAGGCGAATCCCATAAACGTGGAGTTGATCTCCGCTTTTCCAGGTGCGGCGTACTCGGAACTCCAGGCGTGCGGCGGTGGTCCCTACCGGAGGAACAAACGATACCTCACCCTCCAGGTCCGTCGACCACGGGTGTTGTTTTTTGGGTTCGACGAACTCGGTGCCCAAGCGACGTCCTTCGCGATCGTAAAATCCAAGCCGTATTTCGAGGTCGCCGTGACCGGGCTCATCGGCGACCCGGGCCAGGAGCGCATAGGCATCACTCGCATCCACGGCCAGTGGCGAGGATTCGAAAAAGTCCCAGGCGGGGTCGCCTGAAGTGGGCTCCGAACGGTGTAAGAGAACGTCGAGTCCGTCCGTTCCGGCTCGGGCGTCGACCAGCAGAGGTCCGGTCGAGGACGACAACCAATCTGAGTGGAGGACCGATTCGGTTCCGAACCGCTCTGTGCCGCGGCCTTGAGGGGTTTGGTACGGCCCCATCGCGAGGTTTCTGGCGGCGGTAGTAGTGGCGACCGCTCGCGAGTGGTCGAGATCGTATGCGGTGTCGGACAACCCTTGGGTTCGAAGGTATTGTGGCCATTCGAGACCGCTGATCGCCATTTTCGCCCAGCCTAGGGCGGGACTGGCGCGTCGCACGGCATCGGCGGGAAAAGTCACCTCGTCCTCGGATAGTTGCGATAGTACGAGATCTTCGAGGGATTCGACTTCTACATAATCCTCCGGCCGAAGCACGGCGGCGACATCGGGTTGGCCTGAGTGTGCGAAGACGACGCCCGAGTCTCCAAGTTCATTGTCGAAGAATGCCGAATACCGCAACAGTCGGTTCAATCCGCCCGTGGTGTAGGCGAGCGAAGGCACCACGCTTGCGCGAGTCGGTGCGGCTTTGAGCTCGTACAATGCCAGAACATCATTTGACCAGATCTGTCGGAGTTCCGAGTCTTGGTCAAGCAGTTGACGAATTCCGCGCAGGCGGGCGCGAAAATCCTCGTGGTCGGTTCGCTGCACGATGTGGGTGACGCCAGCCAGCTTTGCGAGTTTCAGAGCGGATTTTGTGTCGCCGCGGTCGAGCTGGTCTTGGATCATACGCAGGACGTAGCCCACCGCCGTGTCGTTTCCTTCGTAAGGAAACACGGTGTCGACCGGGGAATCGAAGACCATGTGATCGCCGGTCGCTTTGGGTGTCTTGGCGCCGTCGATGTCCACTTCGTTGAAATCGGGATGGGCAAGTCCGTCGCTGATGTTGACGACATGGTCCGCCACTGGAAGGTAAAGCACTTTACTATTTGGAGGGAGGTCCTTGAGTTGGTCGTGGAGGGCGTAATGAGCGGCCGGCCATTCGATCGGGGCATAATAGCCGAGCATGAATACGGAGTAGTAAGGTTGAACCCATGAGATCCAGGCCAGCATTCCGACGCTGAGGGCCAACCAGCCAATTCGGACCCGCCTGAGAAAAAGGGACTTCCATCCCCATCCTATTAGGAGGGCCATGGGGAGGAGGGCCGCCCCATAAATCTTGTTGGGGTCTCGGATCATATCGCCGAGCGGGTATTTGGCCTCGAACACCATGGAAAGGTAGTACGGGGCGAGGATTTCGTACCGCGTCCCCGTCGCCAGCAGCCACAGCGCGAGGGTGGCGGCGGCCAACGCCCATCCTCCTCGTTGCCGAACTCCGATGAGCCCGAAGGCCAACAACGCCCAAGCCCCGCCCCAGAACGTCCAGCCGAGGTTTGCCAGATCGAACATCGGCCACCAGTAGCTTGCCCCGGCGACCACATATCCCAGCGTGCTGTTTCGGCTTAACATCACAACGGTTTCGAAGGTATTGACGTTATTTTGGCTTGGTCGAACGCCGGAGAGCAGACTTTGAGCGAACGGGACGATCCAGAAGGCCGCGAAACAGGCGAAGGCCAGCCCCGCCAGGACCGCGCGCGTGCTGAACCAGCCCAACCAGGGGAGTTTTTGCCCCTGGCGCCAGGCCTCGGGCAGTGCGCGCCCGGCGCAAACCGCACCGATCACGCTCAGGAGCAGTAGGCTCCAAAAACCGAAGTGGATGCCAGCAAAACTCGCCGAACAGGTCAGTCCCAACAACAGGAGATAGCGGAACTCGGATGCGGTTGGGACCCATCGAAAACCGCGCGATGCGGCTGGCCCCCAACAGACCCAGCCGAGCGCGCAGATTCCGGGTACCAGGGCGTACCCACACAGTAAGAAGATATGTTGAACGCGAACAATCACCCATGGATTGATGGTGTACACCAAAGCGGCGAGTGCCAAGGCGGTCTCGTGCGACCAGTGTGAGGGGGGGCCTTGATCGGTGATGGTTCGGTATAGCTTGCCAAAACACCAGATGCTCACGAGGAAAATCAAGCCGAGCAGGGCCGCCAGAAATAGGTTTCCATTGAAGTCGGTCAGTGCTGATGCCAAATATGCTGGGCCAATGAAAAAAATGCGTGGGAGGTTGAACCAATTGGGGGTCCCCAGTTGTTCGTTGTAGACGCCGCCGACATAGTTGAGGTACGTCAAGGACGAGCGCCCGAACGCTAGGTCCCCAAAGGTGATTTGCCCCTTTCCAAGCCATGGGAACACGAGAAGGATGGCAACCACCGTCGCCATCCACTCGCCGCGAACGACGAATGGCTTGGTGACCTCCGCGGGCGCGTTGGCGCGTCGTGAAATGGGCACCGGAGTTCCGTAAAACGTGTGGATCGCCAGCGGCTGTTCGTTGGGCGGGGTTTGGTTGGCGGTGCGAATTCCCAGGAGGGCCAGCGAAAGGGCGGCAATCCAAGCAAACAGGGAGGTGGAGAGTGTGAAGAAGACCAAGTCGTGGCTGCCATAGAGCAGCGAACCTGTGGCCAGAACTCCGGTGGCGGCCAGGACGCCGATGGCAACTCGGTTTCCGTTCGCGATATGCCAAGTCATGAGGAGGTGGCAGGCGGCCAATCCGATGTTTCCAAAGAGGGCGGCTGCGATGACTGCCGGTGTGGGTACCAGCTCGGGCGGGAAGAATGCGGCGACCAAAGGGTGGAAGACCGTGCCGAGCACCGGTGTGAGAAGCGCTGAGAGCACCGCCGCCGCGATGAGTCCGGTGACGGTCCGTTCCCCTGAAGTTTGACCCGGTCTGGCGAAGCGAGGCAGGAGGACCACGGATAGGCTTGCACCAGCGAAATAGAGAATTCGCCCCACCTTGCTCGCGGTTACGTAGGCGCCGCTGTTCTGCTCCAGAAGCAGGCTGGCAAAGAGAACGTCGTACGCGAGAAAGTAACCCAGGGACAAGTTGGCGATAAGGACGGTGAGGACTTCGGGGCCCACGGGAAGTGCTGCGTTGGAAGGCTTGACAAACAAGCGCCACGTTGGCCGTCCAAGGAAACACGCACCGACCAAAACATGAATGAGATTGCCTGCTAAAACGGCGGTCCACGCTTGGCGAACGGTCGCAACATCGGTGGTGATGGCGATCAACGCCAGGAGGCGGATGAGGTGTTCCGATGCTTGTGCGGCCCACAAGGCCAAGAACTGCTCTCGGCCCTGAAGTACGCCGCGAAAGATGCTGATGATGAGGTGCAGGAACAGCGCCAAGACGAAGCCGTCGGAGCCCGTTTCCGCGATGGCCGTGATGTGGGCCGAATGAACGATCCCGGGCATGGCCGTAATCGCGGACAGTGCGACAAGACTGGCGCCTAGAATCCAGAATTCACGCAGACCGACGCGTCCTTTTGAAGCTGCGACCCGGCGGGCCACAACGGCTTGCAAAGTGACCCCAACGGAGGTGAGAAGCGAAAACAGCGCGAGAGCGCCGTTGATTTCACCGAACCCCTGTCCAGTGAGCCTATGGCCAAGAAGGACGAGAAAGCCGTAGGTGACCGCGAATAACGGGAGGTCGAGGGCGACGTAGATCACGCGTTGATGGCGTTGAACCCATGCGGTGAGCGGTTCGAGTCGTTGCATGGTCAGAGGACCTGGAGGCCGAACGTTACCGAATCGGACGGTTTTAGAGTCGACCGAGGGAACTCGCTGTGCTCAAAAGCGGCCGTCCACCGGAATGGGACTTTGATGGTAGTAATTCCGCCCTTTTCCCACGTGGGAAGTCCGATTCCGTGCTCGATCACGACGCCCGCCTTGAGTTGAACCCCTTGGTACAGCGGAGCCCGAAACGGCATGCTCCAGTTTGCTTCGGCAAAGGGGGTGAGCACACCGATCACATTTCTCCGTTCCAAACGAACATTGGATTCGAGTCCGGTGGCATAGCCCAGCACAGGGAGGCCCCGGTTGGTTTCCAGCCGAACGTATGCGGAAGCATACCATTCGCGAAATACCGCGTACTGAATCGCGGCCTCAGAAATGAAGGATCGGTAGTGCGAGCCGTCGGTCAACGTGTCGACGCGTCCTCCGACGGACGCAAAGCCCTTTGCGCGTGTGGATATGACGGAAACGGACCCAACGCTCTCAACAAAGGCGGATCGGCGCACCCGGTCAGTGGGCTCGCTCCCTCCGGAAAGGCTGAGCTCGCACCGCAGCGGTGTGTGTGCGGGGCGCCAGCCGAGTTTTAGCTTTCCAATGCGGTAGGCTGAGGCCTGGGAGTTTCCGAGAAGGTGGTCCGAGACCATGACGAGCGAGGGTTGGGCGTAGATCGCGCCAATGGAGGTCGCCGTCCCGCTGAACAATTCCAACTCGAGTTTCTGCGTCGTACCTGCGCGATCCAGGAACGAGCGCACGCCCGTGTGCCGAACGCGAATCAGTGGCATTCGGGGCACCACCACATCCGCTTCGACTTGATAGACCCATTGATCCGTCCGAAATCCTCGGACCGGCTCGGACGAAAACGCAAGTTCTCGGCTGATGAGCATCGCTGTCGGGCGGCTGGTGATCCATTGTAGCCGGGTACGTAGGCCAAGCGGGGGCACGGGCCGGTATCCGAATAATCCGAGGCTCTTCTTTTTTGCTCGTTCGATGCCGGTGATGCTCTCGCTCAACAGCCGGGCGTGTTGTCGCTCATAGCGGGCCGCGGCACTGGGGTTTTCGGACGCAAGGAGGGTTTCGAGCACATCGCCCACCGCGGTGGGATTGGCGGGTTCGAGGGCAGCTCGCGCCTCGAAGGTTTGTTGAGCGGGCCGCCAGCGGTGGGAATTGAAGTACTGCCAGCCAAGTCCCGTGAGTGCACCGCGGTGGGAGGGTTGACGAGTCAATATGTCTTCAAAAAGGCGGATAGGGAGACGCGTCTGCCCCCCGGAGCTGGCGGTCCGTGCCATCTGCAAATCGTGGTCGAGCCCTGCCCAATATCCGGACGCCGGTGCTGCGAGCAGCAGTCCGATCGCGTGATCGTAGTCGGCACGGGCTTTTCGGGGTTCTCCCCGCGAGGAAAACCAGCTTCCGCGGGCTGCCCAAGCTTCCGGCAGGTCCGGAAATCGTACGATCACGTCATCGAGCGCCGCCACAACTCGCTTTGGCGGGGCATGATGCCGCAAGCTGACGGCATATTCGACCGAGAAAGCACCGATGTCAGGGTATTTCTGTGCGAGTGTAAGCCAAGTTTCGCTGGCTTCGACATAGCGCTCCGACTCCGTAAGTGCGGTCGCGTGGAGCCCGAGGAGTCTGGGGGTCTTTGTCTCTGGGCGCTCGCGGAAGAGATCCTGAAGTGCGTCAACGGCCTCGACTGGGCGTCGAAGCTGGAGAACTGCTGAGCAGTATAGCGCAATCAAGTCCGATGGCGGTTCTTCGTACCACTTGTAGGAGTCGGTGACGATCTTCTCGGCCTCCACCGCGCGTTGTTGATCGAGCAACAGTTCTGGGAGCGCGAGCTGGACACCGATGTCGGAGGGAAACTCTTCGAGCAACGCCCGAAAGAGTGTCTCGGCTTCGTCAGTATGGCCGAAAAGGCGAAGATGGTGACCGAGTTTCAGGCCGTTTTCAGGAGCATCGTTCTTCGCGTAGATTTGTGCCAGACGATCCAGCGCCACGGTTTCGTCGCCGGTTTGAACGGCGAGCGTGGCTTCCGTGGTCAGGATTCGCTGTTCGAGGGCCAGTGCGTGTTGTTGAAATTCCGGGTCAAAGGCGACGTCGGGTGAGTTGCGACCACGATCGACGGAGTGCATTGCATCGGCAAAATGCAGCTGTGCAAGCTCGAACTCGGCGCGCGCGGTCCAGTATTTTCCGATCAGAGAAAAACGAGGTTCCATGGTATCGAGAAGCGCAAAGAGTGCGTCATTGTCTCCCATCTTTTGAAGCACCCGAGACAACTCCAGGCCCAAGCGGAGCTGCGCCGGGTCCCTCTCCATGGCTTCCTGCCAAAGCAATCGAGCGGAGCTCAGATCGCCGAGGTCCTCGTGAGCGGCTGCCTCGGTGGTCAGAAACTCAAGTGGGGCGGGCGCCGCCCCGAGAGCTTCACGGCCGAGTTTTAGGGTCTCGAGTGCGTCCTTCGAAGCGTGTTGGGCGATTTGGGCCGACGCCAGCGCGACGACCACATCGGTCGAATGGTAGCCTTGGGTGTCGGTGTAGGCTTGAAGCGTGGTGCGCGCTCGTTCAACGTCGCTTTGCTCACGATAGAGCTCGGCTTGAATGAGTACGGCGTCGAGTAGAAACGGCTCGTGTTCCCGCAATTCGGTCACCAGTTGCAGGGCGACGGTCGGCCTACCGGACACCCGTGCACAGGTGATGCGGTCGAGGATTTCAGGCGTTTCTGACTCCGCTTTGGCCGCCTGTTCGAGCAGCGGACAGGCGCGAGCCAGGTCCCCGTGGGCCATCAGGTCGTGTGCGAAGCTGCTTTTGGCGCTTTGTAAGAGCTTCTCCGTTTGTTCGGCGCCTTGGATATCGTCAAGTTCCCGATATCCCTGTACCGCGCGTTCGAGGAGAGGAATCGAAGATTCGAAATCCCCGAGGGAATAGAGACAGGCGCCCCAGGCGGTGGTCAAGCCATTGTGACCGGGGAAGGCCCTGACGGCCTCTCCATAAATGCGTTCAGCAGCTCTCATTTCTCCCTGGAGCTCCAAGACCCGGCCCAGACCAAGCCAGTGATCGGGATGGAACGGCTCCCGCTGCACCACGACTTCCCAGGCGGTTCGCGCGGCGGCCAGGTCGCCGATCTCCGTGTGGGCCACGGCCTCGAGTACCCATGCGGAGGTTGGTGGTTCGCTAGGACTTTCTTTGCGGGTTCGGCTGAGTTCGCGGAGTGCGGCCTTGGGGGCCGATCGTTTTAGCCAGAGTTCAGCCAGGCGAGTGGTGACCGCCCATTCGCGAAAATCAAGTTTCAGTTGGAGTACTTCGATCGCCGTTGTCAGTTCCCCTTGCGCCTCATAGGCGCTCGCAAGCTCGACGGCGGTTTCATACCGACCCGGGAATTTTTCGTCCAGGCGGCGAAGTATTTCGATTGACCGTTGGTTCTGACCCCGGAGGCGTAGCGTATAGGCTAAGTCGAGACCGTTAGCATAGGTAACCTCGGTTTCGAATCTCGCCTCGATGGCCAGAAGCTCCGTGTCCGGGGGGTCTTCTGCCCACGCGTTTGTCGACGCAATCAGCAGCCCCAGGCAGGCCAACCATGGACGACGTCGCCACAAACGCGCGCTCCGTTTTAGGCGAGCCGTCGCCCCTTGAGGGACGAGTTGGCCGCCTGTTCCCAGGCGGCGGACGTTGGCGGCGTGTAGACGGGGTCTGCGGGGGCGCGCCACGGGTGACGGTATCGGCCCCGGCGTGCATTTCCCCAGATTTGAGCGACACTCTCGAGGACGTCTTTCCCGTCCTTAAATGCTCGCACCGTGCTGGGTGCGTCAGTCATCTGGTATCGCACGGGCACGGACGCTACACGGCAGCCGTTTTGCATCATGATGACCAGAAGTTCGATGTCGAAAGCAAACCGGAAAACCGTCATGAGGTCGAGCAAGGGAACGACCGAATCGCGAATGCCCTTTAGGCCCGCTTGGGTGTCGTCAAACGCGGTGAGTCCGAGTTCTTTGAGCAGGCGGTTGAGTCCACGTCCGATGGCTTCGCGGAAGTGAGCGCGCGTTAGCAAATTGGTAGGGACTTCGCACGTGCTGAGCGGGTGACGCCGATCGACGATCGCGACGTCGGCTCCGTTTTTTAGAGCCTCGACGAGGTTTTCGAGGTGCTCCAGGGGGTACGCCAAATCGCAGTCGGTAAAGAGTCGAAACCGGCCGCGCGCTTCTTTTAGCCCGCGCAGCACCGCTCCTCCCTTCCCGAGGTTCCTCGAGAGTTGTATCACCCGAGCGCCAGCGACGCCCTCGAGGAACGATTTGACGACATTCGGCGTGTTATCTCCACTGCCGTCGTCCACTACGATCAGTTCCCAGATGTAGGGGCTTTGACGCAAGTGCTCGACAAGGCGCTGCAGTGCCGGCAGTATGGTATCGGGACACCGGTATACCGGTATTACTAAGCTGGTTGTCGGATACGCGGACAGTGCCATGTTTCCCCCACCTGAGGGAATGTTGCCACATGCGCAAGAACAGTGGATCCACGGGCGGGCTGAGCTATCGTGAAGTGTGTGGTTGGACGCCTTCTGTGTGCGTGAAGATCCAAATTCCGAATTTTCCACGCGTGGTGCAACTGCGTGTGCGGGCGAGCGTTCTTTGAATAGCTGGCGTGTAAAGCCCGTAATCTAGACGGCCAAACTGGCAGCCGATGCGATTGAATGCGATGCTGCTAAAGCCATCGTTTCATGGCCTTTACCACCGGATGCTCTTGACCGAGTCGTTCGGAAACTACCTGATGGGCATCGACCATCCCGTGCAATCCGACCTCGACCTCTCCGCAGTCCAGCTCAAACCGAGCTAACTCGAAACGGGCGATCCAGGTATCGATGTGGTCCGCACCAAAACACCGCGCGGTTTGAGTGGAGGAGAGCGCCATTTCGGTTCTGGCGCCTACGAAATCCCCGGTTCGATGTAGGGCTTGCGCCAAGAGTTGGCGAGATGCAGCGATCACCCCCGCGTGTTCACCGAGGGCGTCGGTCCAGACTTGGATCGCTTCGCGATGAAGTTTCACGGCCTCAAAGGGGCGATTCCGGGCTCGGGCAACCGCGCCCAATGCGTCCAAGGTGCCGGCGAGACCCGGGTGCCTGGCGTCGAGACCGCTCCATACTTCCCTGGCTTGATGGAGCAATTCGGAAGCTCGCTGCTCCTTTCCGGCCGCGTGGTTGCACAACCCACTCGCGACCAGAGCTTCCGCGTATTCGGGGGACGCCAACCCAAAACAGGTTTCGGCTGCTGCTGTTGCTCGAACAGCGGCTGCGATGCCCGACTCGGGGGCGCCCGCCGCACGGCACGCCAACGAAAGTGCGGTTCCCAGAATCGCGGATTCTCGCGCAGAGGCGTCTTCCAAAGCGGAGGAAAGCTCGTCGCGCGCACGAAAGGGCTCACCGTTGGCGAGGAGCGCTTCACCGAGCGCGCCGCGGGTATTGGGCCGAAATTGGGCTGCCACCGCTGACTGTCCGTGGAGTAAGGCAGCGCGAGGATCGCCCACTCGGGCCGCCAAACGGGCCAGCAGGGCGTGTACGTCACCCGAAACATCGTCGGCTAAGCTGGCGTCTGCTGCAATTTTCGCGAGACGCCATTCCCCATTTCGAAAGTGCGAACTGGCAACATCGAGGCTCACCACGCACCGACAAAGTGCACTTCGGGCTCAAGGTCTACGCCAAACCGCGAGTGAACCTCCCGTTGTGCGTGTTCGAGGACCGCGCGAATGTCTTTTGCGGTGGCTCCTCCAAGGTTCAGAATAAAGTTGGCGTGCTTGGTAGAGATTTGGGCCGCGCCGAGAGTGTACCCTTTGAGGCCGGCGGCCTCGATCAGCCGACCCGCCGCATCCCCGGGTGGGTTTCGGAACGTGGAGCCGCAGCTCGGAAAGTCCAGCGGCTGAGTGGCTTTTCGACGTTCGATGAATGCCTGGATGCGGGCGCTTTCTTCCGCGGCGTCGATCTTTGGGCACTCGAACCGTGCGCTGGCGATGATCGCCCCCTTGGGGAGAATGCAGGTCCGATAGGAGAGTTGAAGGCGTTCTTTGGGCCAGGTGTAGACCTCCCCGGCGGGGTCCACGAAGGTGACGTCGGCCAGGTGGTCACCGGTTTCTCCTAAGGAAGAACCAGCGTTCATACGAACAGCCCCGCCGACGGTGCCCGGAATGCCGGCAAAGCACGCGAGCCCCGTCCAGCCGTTGGCCTTGCCGCGGGCGAGCAACACGGCCAATTTCAAACCGGCTCCGACACTCAAGAATGGCGCTACAAAATTGGTTTCGGCCAGCTCTCCCGTCAGTTGGATCACCAGTCCACGAATTCCGGAATCGGCCACCAGCACATTGCTTCCATTGCCGAGAACGGTCAAAGGAACGTTGGTTTCGGAGGCGACCCTCTGGACCGTTTGAAGTACACCCAAAGAGGAAACCTCCACCCATGCGTCGGCAGGTCCGCCGGTCCTCCACCAAACTCGGCGAGCGAGGGGTAGATCCAACTCGAACGGTATACCGGCGGCGGACAGCGCGTCGGCGGTGGCCCTTGGAAGCGTCATTCGGTAAGCCTAACCGGGGAGGCGCAATGGTGATCGTTGGCGGTGGACGTGTCGGAACTGCCCTCGCGAAACTGTGCGAACAGCACAGACTTTCGACATCGTTGGTGACTCGAACCGAGGGTAAGATCGGTGAAAACGGGACCGAGCCGATCCTGGTTACGGTGCGGAACGACGATCTGTCGGGCTTTCTCGCCTCCGTGCCCCAGCAACGGCGTTCAGACTTGGTGTTTGTTCAAAACGGCATGATCCGACCGTGGTTGGCTGCCAACGGGCTGAGCGAAAACACGCGAGGCTTGCTTTATTTTGCGGTGGCCAAACGGGGAGATCCACCGGTGCCAGGTCCGCCGAGTCCGTTCGTCGGGGCGCACGCGCCAGCGATCGTTTCCATTTTGGAAACGATTGGACTGGGTGGACGAGTGGTCTCTCCCGCTGCATTTACGCAGGTGGAGCTTGAAAAGCTGATTTGGAACTGCGCGTTCGGGCTGATGTGCGAGGCGACGGGTGCCACCGTTGGCGAGGTGGTCGACCTGCACGGCGAGGAATTGGCCGCTTTGGTGAACGAAATGATTGCCGTGGGCGAACGCGAACTCGGGATCACCGCGGACTCCGGACTGCTGGAGCGTTGTTGCGCTTATTCGCGGGACATCTATGCGTACCGCGGGGCCGTGAAGGAATGGGTTTGGCGAAACGGTTGGTTTGTGGAGCGAAGCCGAGATCTGGAAATGCCGGTCCACAGTCACCTATTGCAGCGGCTTGGGCTGGACGGACGGACAGCCTGATCCTCAAGCGACGATGATCGCTGGTTCGAACACCGTGACAATGGCTGTAATGCCCTGTGAACGGGGATAGTTGTGATTGCTTATTTTCTGATTGCACAATTAAAACAGTTGTGCTAATAAATTATCATGAGCCCACAAAGAGGTCGTCCGCGAAAGAATCCCGATGAACTTGCCGGCTGGCAGCCCCCGGCCGATTGGTCTCGGCTGGTGATTTGGATTTCGAATGATGAGCGCAAAGCGCTCAAAAGAGTGGCGCTCGAAGCGGATACCTCCGTTGCGGCGCTGATTCGGGCGGTCGCAAATGGACTCATGCAGGGTGTGATAACGAGCGAAGAGCTGCTTTCGCAGGTGAGAAAGGGAGTTTCAGCGATGGAGAAAATTCCGACCATTTTTGACCGGGACGATGACTTCAAAGTCGTCAATCGGCCGCGTCGCGGATGCGAATGGGTGTTTGAAGGCCAGGGGCGCGCCACGGAGAAGTTGGACGGCACCAACGTTCGGCTGACGATCCGCGCCGGTCAGGTCGTGCGCGTCGAAAAGCGTCGTAACCCCTCCAAAGCCCAGAAGCAGCAGGGTGTGGTGGACGGTTGGTACGTTGAGGCCTTGGAGAATGCCGCGGAAGACAAGTGGATTTTTGAAGCGGTCCGCGGTGTGGATACCCAGGGTTGGCCCGATGGAGAACATTCCTCGGAGGCGTTGGGCCCTCATATCCAGGGAAATCCCTTGGGACTGACGAAGCACCTCTGCCTGCCGTTCAACCTGGAGGCTCCGGTGTACGAGTCCATCCCGCGCGATTTTCACGGCCTAAAAGAGCAGCTCCGAAATCTGGATAGCTTGTTTTCACCGGGTCATTTGGCTGAGGGAATCGTGTTCCATCACCCTGATGGTCGTCGCGCGAAGATCAAGCGGAAGGACTTCGATTGGAGTGAATAGGCCGGGTGGAGGGTTAGTTTGGCGGTCACGTACCCGAAAACCGCACATCCTCAAACACCAGCGTCGGCGAAACCACGCTCGAGTACCGGTAGGGATCATTCGCGATCTCTACTAATTTCTCGAAAATGTCGGTCAAATTACCCGAAACATTCATTTCCGAAATGGCCTGCGTGCGAACGCCATGTTCAATCAGCGCGCCGCGGATCCCAAAACTGAAATCGCCTGAGGTGGCGTTACTGTTTCCTCCCAGGAAACCATCGACCAGGATCGCCTTGGGATACGCCTTTGCGATCGCCTCCCAACTCTGGTCGCCTGGAGGAATCACCCAGTTGGAACGTCCGCCGGTGGTCGGCTTCATCCCTAGTTTTCGGCCGTAGTAGACGTTTATGTAGTAGGAGTCGAGGACGCCTTCCGAAACCACCGGAAACGGGCGGGCAATCAAGCCTTCGCCGTCCCAGGGGCGACTGGCGAGCCCGCGGGGGATGGTGGGATCGTCTAGAAGGGTGAACTTCGCCGAACCTACGCGAGATCCTAACTTTCCGGCGAGGCAGGAGCGCTGTTCGTGCAAGGCGGAGCCGGCCAGGGGACCACCAAAAGCACCTAGCAGCTTTCCTGTAGCGCGATTCAACAAGATCAACGGGTAACTTCCCGAATCGATCGGCTTCGAGCCGGCGCGCTCGCGCGCGCGATCCTCGAGCTGCTGAGCGATTTTCTGGGGCTCAGGAAGATCGGTGAGGTAGCGCGCGCCAAAATAGGAGCTTACCTCTGGACGCTTTCCTCCCTCTTGAAAAGTTGCCTCCGCCCCCCACATAAACCAGGCGTCTTCGTGAGTGTCGGAGAATCCGTTGGAATCCACCCGCGCGGTTTGAGAGCATCCATCCGCTACTTGACTGGAGCGAGAGATCACCGAGGGAATATTAGCTTTTTCGGCGGTTTGTTCGAGGAGCTCGGCGTCGGTCGCGCGCGCTTCCGCACTGCGGGCGTTGTATGCGGAATCCAACACGTCAAGAGCGGCCGCCGTGGCTCCTCGTCCGCAAAGAGGCGCTTCTGGCAGCGCTCTTTCGGGGTCCTGCTCCAAAATTCGGGTGGCGGCGATCGCTTGTTTGATGAATTCGGAGATCGCATCGGGGCGTAAATCCGAGGTTCCATGGCTCGAAAATCGATTGTCGACCAGGACGGAGAACGAAAGCCCGCGGCTGGTGGATTCGGTGGCTTGCTCCACCTTTCCGTCGCGACGGGTGATGGTGGTGCTGATCGATTTTCCGACCGAAGCCACGACCTCTTGCGCGCCAAGCGCCTGGGCCTGCCGCACCACCCGTTGAGCGAGGTCGAGCAGCTCGCTCATCGTCGGCCTCCCACAGACAGTTTCGCGACCTTGACCGTGGGCATGCCTTGACTGACGGGGACGGATTGCCCATCCTTCCCGCATGTCCAGCCGCCTTCGTCGATCACGAGGTCATTTCCGACCATTTCGATGGATTCGAGCACCTGCGGGCCATTTCCGATCAGATTGACGTCTTTGACTGGCTTGGTCAAACGCCCGTCTTCAATGAGCCACCCTTGCCGCACGTAAAAGGCGAAGTCGCCAGCGCCGATCTGCACTTGACCGTTTGCGAAGGTCTCGCAGTACAGGCCGTTTTTGACGGACTTGAGAATGTCCTCCGGTGGATGCGGCCCGGGTTCCATGTAGGTGGCGCGCATGCGCGGCAGCACGGGATGACGAAAGGATTCTCGGCGTCCGGAGCCGGTGCTATCCACTCCGTAGTGTCGTGCGGAGATCCGATCGTGCAGGTAGGTCTTCAGGATGCCGTTTTCGACGAGGGTGGTTTTTTCGGTCGGCGAGGCCTCGTCATCCACGTTCAACGCCCCACGTGCGCCGATAACGGTAGCATCGTCGACCACGGTCACATCGGCGGGCGCGATGCGTTTCCCCAATTTGTCGGCGTAGATCGAGATCCCCTTGCGGTTGAAATCGGCTTCCATTCCGTGACCGATGGCTTCGTGCAGTAAAATCCCCGACGAACCTGCGGCGAGCACGACGGGCATTTCGCCGGCTGGAGGGCTTTCCGAGATCAGCGCTTGAGAAGCGCGCTGAACGGCCTCTTTGACCATGCGGCGCTGGCGTTCCTCGGTGTAGTATTCGAGGCCCACGCGGGAAGCGAGGTTTTGATGACCAGTTTCGCGTTGTGTGCCGTCGATCATCGTACAGCCGACCATCGCGCGTGTCATCGGGCGATAATCGGCGACCATCGTCCCATCCAGGCGGACAATCAGTACGTGTTTGTCGGTGTCGGCGAGGGACACCTGCACCTTCTGCACGCGGGGATCTTCGGCAAAGGTCCATTCTTCCCAATTGCGTACCAGCGGCAGGCGGTCGACGAGATCGACATCGGCCCAGTGACGCTGGGTGGGGTAAAAGTCGCTGATCTTCCTGGAGGTTGCGCGGACGGGGACGACCTTCTGTCCTCGGTGAGCGATTTGCGCTGCGACCCGGGCTGCCCGAAGTAGGCTTTCCAGGTCGAAATCCTCGGTGTAAGCGTAGCCCACTTGATCGCCGACGACGACGCGCACGCCCATGCCCAGGTCGATGCTCAAATGTGCGCGGTTTACCGCCCGATCGGACAGGCCGATGCTGGTGGTCGTGGCGTGTTCGAAGTACAAATCCGCATCGTCGGCGCCATTCTCAGCGGCAGCGGCGAGCACTTTCTCCGCGAGTTCGGCGTCGATCCCGAATGGACCGAACCAATCGGTGGGCGAGCGGTGTTGCGACATGGATCTCCTTGACGGTCACTCCTGCAGCGTAATCGAAGTGCGCTCGGGTGTACAACGGGAAATCGGAGCCGGCCGGCCGATCATCCGATGGCCTTTGGCTCTCGCGCCAGGATGACGTTCAGATCGACAAAACCCAGAGCTCGCCAGAAAGCCACGGCGCGCTCATCGCGAATGAGGGTTCCCACCTCGATTCGGGGAAACCCGGCGGCGGTGGCGCGATCGACGAAGTGTGCCACCAATGAGCGGCCGATGCCTCGATGGCGGTACTCTGGATTGACCCACAGATCGCCGATTCTTACCGACGGAGCAAAATCTAGTATCCCCAAAGAGTCGACAATGACGCCCTGAATGAATCCGACCGGCTGCGGGTCGACCGCCAACAGGGTTCGAGGAAAGGGGCGATCAACGAACCAACCGTCGTGAATGTACTGGCGCATTCGGTCGGCGCCGTTCGGGGCGAGCCGGTATCGTGGATCGGAGGCTTCGCCGTTCGCCATCAGTGCCTGCCACAGAGCGAAAATCTCGGGGAGATCGTCGCTCTGTGCGGCCCGAATGGAAATCATTGCCCGAGGATGGAGCGGCCGGCGTACTTTGCGGCCGGCCCGAGTTCTGCTTCAATCCGGAGCAATTGATTGTACTTCGCGACTCGGTCGCTGCGGCAGGGAGCGCCGGTCTTGATCTGGCCAGCGTTGGTTGCAACGGCCAAATCAGCGATGGTGACATCCTCCGTTTCGCCGGACCGATGTGACATGATCGACCGGAACCGAGCCCGGTGCGCCATGTTCACCGCTTCGAGCGTTTCGGTGAGCGTGCCGATTTGGTTGACCTTCACCAAAATAGCGTTGGCGATGTTTTCGCTGATTCCGCGCTTTAAACGCTCGGTGTTGGTGACGACCAGGTCGTCGCCGACGAGTTGGATTTTCTTGCCCAACTTCTCGGTGAGCAGTTTCCAACCGTCCCAATCGTCTTCGGCGAGGCCGTCCTCGATCGATACCAAGGGGTATTTGGAAGCCAGTCCGACATACCATTCCACCAATTCGGCCGAGCTCCAACGGGCGTTTTCGCCGCCGAGCACGTATTTGCCATCGCGGTAGAATTCGGAGGCGGCGACGTCCAGGGCGAACACAATGTCCGTTCCAAGCTTGTATCCGGCCTTCTCCACCGCTTCGCTGATGAGATCGAGGGCGGCGCTGTTGTTGGGGAGATCGGGGGCAAAACCGCCCTCGTCGCCTACTCCGGTGGCCAGCTTTCGGTCTTTGAGCACCTTCTTCAAGGAATGGTAGACCTCCGTTCCCCAGCGCAACCCTTCCGAAAACGTGGGGGCTCCGACGGGCAGCACCATGAACTCTTGGATGTCCACATTGTTGTCGGCGTGGGAACCGCCATTGAGAATGTTCATCAATGGAACGGGAAGAACGTTGGCCGCGGTGCCGCCGACATAACGGTAAAGCGGTTGACCAGTTGCTTCGGCGCCCGCTTTGGCGACCGCCAGGGATGCGCCGAGAATGGCGTTCGCACCGAGGTTGCTTTTGTTGGCAGTGCCATCGCGCGCTACCAACAAGCGATCGATCGCAACTTGATCGCGGCAGTCCAGCCCAATTAGCTGATCGGCGATTGCGCCATTGACGGCTTCAACCGCCTTATCCACGCCCTTCCCGAGCCAGCGGCTTTTGTCGCCGTCGCGCAATTCGACGGCTTCATGCTCTCCTGTGGAAGCACCGGAGGGGACGGCGGCTCGGCCGACATACCCATCTTCGGTGGTGACCTCGACCTCGACCGTGGGATTGCCGCGACTATCGAGGATGAACCGGCCAGTGACCTGGAAGATGGTGGACATGGACACTCCTTGCCGTGGTCGGTATCGCAAAAACGTTCCCCCGACAATCCGCGGCGCGGGAGGTTGACGATTGTTCGAGATCCGGACACCTACACATGCCGAAATGGAGCACCCGATGCGTTGGATTTCTATGCTTGCACTACTTGCGCCGATGTCGGCGTTTGCGGCACCGTCTGTCAAGGTTTTGGCGGGTGGTCCTAAGCAGGTCGAGATTTCCGGGACGGTAGAAGTGCCGTTGTTGCGGGGGCCGCTGACGGACTCTCTGCCGGCGGTGTGGGGTGTGCTGCCGCCCGCCGAAAAAGCAAAGGAAGGTACGCCACCTACCGGAGTGTTGGTGGTGCTCGACTTGGCTGAGGGCTGGTCGACGATATCTCCAGGATTGGCGAAGACTCTCGGGTTGAAAACTTCGAAAGGGAAGGGTTTTTTCAAAGGGATGGAATTTGCGGTGGTGCCCCAGCTGACGGTGGGCACCCTGGTGCTGGGCGACATTCCTGTGGTCGTAGGCCCGGTCTCGGGCGGACGCGCTGAGATGGTGCTGGGCTTGGGCACGCTCGAAGGAGTGGCTTCGGCGATTCTCCCGTCGCAAGGCACCGCGAAATTTGTGCCCTCGAAAGAGTCGGATGCGCTACTGGCCGCCGTTGGTGATGCGGCGGTCGCCCAGCGAGAACGTCCGGTGGCTTACTGGGAGCACGGCGAAAAGCGACTGCAAAGTGGTGTTGGGTTGGCGATCCCAGGAGAGGTTTTGGGGGTTGCGGGTTTGGTGGTTCCAGCGACCCGTTATTTCGGGGTGGCGCTTGACGGTGAACGGCATTCGAGCTGGGCATATCGTGAAGACGGGGTGGGCCGGGAGTACGGTACGGTGCGCGTGTTGGATGCGACGCTGCCCTCTGTGTCGGTGCGCCAATTGGACGCGTTGGACGAAGAAACTGGAAAAGTGATCGCCGGGGTGGGGTATTCGGCGCTTTACGCGGCGGATTTGGCAGTTGACCCCGCTACGGGCCGCATTTCTGTGCGCGTGGCAACTGCAGTGAAAGCGGCCGATCCTGCGACTCTGTTCGCCGAAGAGGCGCTTGGTCAATACGCATTTTCGACGAAGCCATCGGAAAGCAAAGAAGAGGCTCCGAAACCTGCCGAAGGTCCGGACAAGGGCGATGAAAAGAAGGTGAAAGCCGAAAGCAAGTTGGCGTCCGCGTTGTCGGCCGCAGGCCGGTTTGATGAGGCGTTGGAACACCGTGCTGCGGCGGCAGCGTCTGCGGGCGACAACTGCCTTCCTTACTACAAATATGGCGAAGAGTTGGTCTGGGCGGGGCGTGCATCCGAGGCGGTGGTGCCGCTAAAACGGGCGGCTGAGCTTTGGGACCGATGGATGTCCCAAGATTTGAACACCCGTCTGAAGATTTCCGCCGGGAAAAAGTCCAAACACGCCACGTTTGAGTTGGAACAACCTTACGGATGCCAGGATGCATGGGGACAATTGGCGGCTGCACATTTGGCGCTCGCCGAATTCGACCAAGTCGCGGCGATTCACAAGGAGCATTCGGACCTCGATCAGATGCTGGAACTGGCGAGCGGCGTGTCGTTCGCAGCGAAGGGCCAGTTTGAACAGGCGAATGGTCCGCTGCGGCAGGCCCTGAAGCTGGATGCGCCCTCGGAGTCGCACGAGGACACCATTCGACTGGCGCTGGCATGGAGCCAGGCCTCCTTGAATCCTACGGTAGCAAGTGCGCAGTTGGCCGAGGTGACGCCGGGACGCCAGGACGCGGTGGATACCGTGGCGGCCACTGAAATTGTACGGTCGACCACAGGAGACGCGCGGGCGCTGGACGCGGTGTCGGCCGCGCAGCGGGCCAATCCGGGTGCGGTTGGAACGAGGTTGATTGCGGCACTGGAGGCCAAGCGGCAAGGGACCCTAAAACCCGAGGAGTTGACAGCCGTGAAGGCGATGTTGGCGCAGGAAGAACTGGCTTTGCCCTTCGAGCCCGTCACCCCGACCTATCATGCACTGGTCCAGTTGCTGGACGGCGATGCCGCGGGAGCGAAAGTAGCTTTGGAAAAGGCGAAATCCACGTCCGATCGTCAACCTATTTACTACTTGGCCCTGGCGTTCGTGGAGCGCGAACTCCAGAATCCTGCGGGGGTGGACGCCGCGTTGCTGCAGCTCCGGCACCGTTTTCCACATCGCCCCACCGGATGGCTCGACCTGACGCCGGAACCGGTGGCGCCTGAAACTCCGCCCGTTCCCGAGCATACCCCTTGATCTTTTGCAGCCCGTTCGACCGGGCGCTCGCTGAAAACGGTCCTCCGGCGGTCTTTCAGCTGAACCGTGACGGAGAGTGGCGGTTTGAACCGGAATGGACGCGGGATGTCTGGGAACGGTCGCCAGGGCCGCATCGAAAGGGTACGGTGTTCGTGGTGCTCCGAGACTCGGACACCGCCTTTTTGAGTTTGCTGATGGTCACCTCGCCGGACTTGTTGACGTCCCACCCCCGCGGAGAGGTTCGCACCTACGCGGATTTTGAGTCGGCACGTTCGGCTCGTGAGACCATCGGGCCTCCGTACCGGGAGATCCAGTGTTAGCGCTGTGGATTGCGCTGGCATGGGCGGAAGAGCCGGTGGTTCCTCCGTCGGATCCTGCGGTTCCCGGAGCGACGGATCCGCTCCCGGTGGACTCAGTGGTGCCCGAAACGCCGGCAGAAGGTGTGGTGCCCGAAGCGCCGGCGGAAGCGGTCACTGAGGCCACCGGCGCTCCCGCGGACACCGACGATCCCGGCTCCGAAGAGGGGTCCGAGGAGATTGTGGTTTATGGAGATCGACTGGTCGAACAAGCGCGAAAGGAGCTGATTTCCGCGCTGAAGGCTGAGGGCTACGACGAGGTGATCGACAAGGGAGATTACCTTCTCCTACGCAGCGATGCGGCCTACAAAGGGGAGATCCGCATCTATGACGATGGTTGGGTCAAGATGAAGCGCCAGCCGGTTCGATTCGCGAGTCGAGACCTCCCGTGGGCGAAGAAAGGAACCCCCCTTTCCTGGGCGAGCTGCATTCTCGCGCCCCCGATGTGTTTACGCACCAGCGGACAGCTGTTGGGACGCCGCAAATGGCTCGGTGTTCAAGAACGCACGATGGAGTCCATCAAAGACGAGGTCACGGTGCTTGGCGATCGGGTGGCGGACGTCAATACCCAGCAGACGATCAACGAGCTTCCAGCGAAGCTAACGGCCTTGTGGACGAATGGTGATCCATTGGAGGCCACCGATCGGCGCGCCAAGGACATGCAAGACCGTAAGGAAGCAATCCTGGATTACTGGGATTCGCGCACGGATACGGTGTGGGGGGACCGGGTGCGTGAGGCGGTCGAGTCCTTTATCCGTTCGGAAGTTCAGACCAGCGATACTCCCTTTACGCCCGAGGAGATCGCCGCGTTAAACAAGCGCCGGAGCTGCACTCGGGAGCTCGTGCTCGAACGATGAACCGCGCTGCGGCATGGTGGGCGTTGGCCCGTCCAAAGGGCACCTTCTGGGTGGGGACCTTGCCGTTGCTGGGTTACGGTTTTGCGCATTGGAACTACGGACTTCAGGCCCGGGTGCCGGAATATGCCTTGTTGGCGGTGGTGTTGTGGTGGATGCTCAGCGCCGGCGCGTTGTGGCTGAATGCCGCTCTGGACCAAGATGAGGATGAAACCCTGTTTGGTCGAAGTGTGACGGTGCCCGATGGATCGGCGACCGCGGGTTTGGGCCTGTTGGCCGTCACCTGCGGAATATCGTCGGTTCTCGGCCCCATTCCGTTCCTGTGCATGAGCGGCTGTGCTGCCCTGGCGGTGGTGTATTCGCATCCCGCACTCGCCTGGAAGGGGCATCCGTTGGGGGGCCCGTTCGTTAACGCGATGGGCTACGGAATTTTGTCGCCAGCAGCGGGATATTCTCTGGTGGGAGTGCCGGTGGACGTGCGCGCGGCGGGAACCGTCGGGGTGTTGGTGGCGTTGGTCATGGGCATGTATTTCGCCGCACAGGCCTTTCAGGGCCCCGCGGACGCCGCGCGAGGGTACCGAACGCTGGTCGCCACTCATGGAGCCCATGGCGCCCTCAGCGCTGCGCGGTGGGCCTTCGCAATCGCCGGGGGGCAGGTGGCGATTTGGACCTTGGTCGGCGGGTATCCGCGTTCATGTGTTCTAGCGCTTCCCCTTTGGTTTTCTGTGGATCGCTGGTTGGTGGAATGGTCCGGTCGTGCTGGCGGCGGCTCCGAAGCGGATGCACGCGTCTTGGTGCGGCGGGTGATGCTCGCAGGTTTTACCTTGATCGGAGCGTGTTTTGGCCAGTACGTCTGGAACGTTGCGCACGGTGAGGCCCCTGCCGGGTTGGGTACCGCGTGGGTGCCTAGGTGAAAACTCTCGTTTCATTATGGCATCTCGGCCGCCCGAAGATGCTGCCATACGTTCTGCTGCTGGTGGCCGCGGGCTACGGCTGGGCCCACTGGGATCGGGCGTTGTTCGTGCATCGTGTGGGGGCGTTGCTGGGTGTGATGGTGGCTTGGAGCGGGCTGCACGTCGCGACCCTTTGGTTAAACGCAGATTTTGACCAGGATGAGGGGGAGGTGCTGTTTGGGAAGTCGGTGCCGGTGCCCAAAGGGATCGCGGTATGGTCGTATGCCACGCTCTTGGCATCGACGGGGATAGCGTTTTATTGCGGGTTTTGGGCGGGGGTGAGCATGGCCATCTGCGCTGCTTTGGCGGTCGCCTATTCACATCCCCGTCTGGCGTGGAAGGCGCACGCCTGGGGGGGGCCGCTGGTCAATGTCCTTGGATATGGATTGTTAACTCCAATGGCAGGTTTTTCGGTGGTAGAAGTCCCGTTGAACCCGCGCACAGTGGTGGTGTGGTTGGCGGCGGCGTTGGGCGTTCTAGGCACTTATTTTGCTGCACAGGCGTTTCAGGCGGAGGACGACCGGGCGCGCGGCTACCGGACGTTGGTGGCCACTCATGGGCCAAGAGTGGCGCTTCAAGCGGCACGCCTCTGCATTGTCGCGGGCCTTGTGATCGGCTGCGGATTGGCGGCGATCGGTTGGTTGCCTCGGGTAGCCTTGGTGGCACTGCCGCTCATTGTATGGATTGATCTTGGCTTTCAGGGATGGATGCGCCTTCCCAATGGAGGCGACGAGCGCGCCGCCCGAACCCAGACCCAACGGTTGCTCGTCAGCGGATTGCTTACGTTTGCGCTGGTGTTTGCGGACTATTGGATGCACATGGGACGAAATCAACCGGTCGCCGGTTTGGCCACTCTGGCGGGCCATCCCGAAGACCGCCCGATGCTTTCTCCCTTGGAAATGTGGCGATGGGAGAAAGCGAATGGTCGTCGGCTCAAGACGCCGTGATCGTTGCGTGCCGAGGGCGTGACGAATACGTCCTGGCGCTCCGGAGGTTGCATGTGGTGGATGTTGCTCATGGCGTGCGGTTCAGGGCCTTCGACTCCGCCGGTTTCGGCGCCCACCGAGCCGACGGTTTCACTGCAGACGCGCACGGATGTCGACGTACAGACGTTGAAAGCGGCGTTAGAGCAGGGGGCCCGGGTGGTGGACGTAAGGACGCCGGAGGAGTTTGCCACGGGACATGTCCCTGGGGCGCTCAATGTTCCGGTCGACGCCGTCGATCCGATGAACGAGCAGCTGCAGTCCTTGGGCAAGGAGAATCCAGTGTATTTCATCTGCGCCAAGGGCGGCAGGTCCGCATCGGCCGCCGATGAGCTCGCTGCAGCGGGATTCAAAGCGATGAATGTGACGGGTGGAACGGATGCTTGGAGGGCCGCGGGCCTTCCACTGGAATGAACGTGGTTGAAACGGCGATTGTGGTTGGAACGGTCGGCGCGAATGTAGAACAGGCGTTGTCCGCGTTGGATGCAGACGTGATTCGTGTTCGAGATTCCGACACGGCGCGGATCGTGCTGGGCCAACGCCCGAGCGCGTTGTTGATCATCGACGGCCATACGCCGGAAAATGAGGGATGGGCGTTGGCAGCGGAAGCTCCGTTTCGGGCGCTTCTGCACTTTCGGCCTTCTGACGCGGAACGGGCTTGGGCCGGATTGGGGAGTGTGTTTGCCGATGTGATCGCCGAGGATGCGTCGGTCGAGGAGTGGACCGCTCGGCTCCGGGCGGTCGCGGCCGACGTTCGCCGGGAAGGGCAGCGTTCGCAGACGTTGGGTTATCTGGCCCACGACCTCAACAATCCGATGGCGGCGATCCGAATTCTCGGCCAGGTGCTGCAGGGCGAAATGTCGGATCCGGAAACCCAAAAGGACGTTTCCGACATTCTGGAAGCGGTGGATGCAGCGTGCATTTTTGTGGAGGGATTTGCCGCTGCGAACCGACTGGAAAGGGGACACCGCGAAATCCACGCCCAGAACATTGAGCTCGGCGACTTGGTGGCGCGGTCGATCGATCGTGCGGCCCTGTCGCCGTACGTTATGTACAAACAGCCGGATCGTCCGATTGAACTGCGAGGCGACGCTGAGGTGTTGGCGCAGGCGATTCTGGACTTGGTCTGGACAGCGCGGAGGTTGACCGCGGAGAATCGCCGGGTGCGGATCCTCTGTGAGGAGTTTACGGTCCGGGTGTTCAGCCACGGGTCCTCCCTGCCGGAGGACTTAAGATACCGGTTGATCGCCCCGTTCCAGTCGGTGGCCGCGCGGGAACGCCAGCTCGCGGTTCCACCGTTTGGGTTGGTGTTTGCGCGATGGGCGGCGGAGCGCCATGGAGGAAGAATCGAAGTAGATCCGGCACCTCAGGGTGCGGAATTCCGGATGGTTCTCAATCCCGGATAGTAAAGTAGTTTACTATTTGAGCAACCCCTCGACCAGCGGGACCTCCCATACCTTCGGATGCAACACCGGGCCGTGCCCGAAAAAGCCGTCTTCTCCGAAACATTCGCCGTGATCTGCGGTGACCGTGAGCCAGGTGTTCTTGGGAACCAGCGCTCGCAACAGTGGAATGAGGGAGTCGACGTACCGCACGGCTTCCACCTGGCGTTCTTTCAGATCGGCCAGTTGTTCGCCGGTGAACCACAGTTCCGGAGCGGGGTGCTCGTCGATCCGTCGAAGCGCGCCATGAACGCCAGAAAGGTGCGGAACGGGTGGCGCGGACTGACCGGGAAAGGCGTACGGATAGTGCGTCTCGCCGGCGTTGATCAACCAAAACGTTGGGCGATCATCGTAAAATCGGAGGTCTTCGATGATTCCTTGGAGATCCGCGTGGTTGTTGCGCAGGCGATAGGTGTCAAAACCTCGGGACAGGGGTGTGCTGGGATGAAGTACCGGCATGCTTACCCAGGCACCAGTGGCCCAACCTCGGCGTTGTAAGAGGCTAGGAAGCCAGAGGTCCGGGACCAGGTCCGACATTCCGAGGTCGATACCGAGTCGCTCGTTAAATAAATGGTAGTTTTCACGGTAGATTTCGGCTGCGTGGGTCTCGCGCGTGGCCGGGTGAGGCAGCAGCCCCATCAACAGGTGGTAATGCGCCGGGGCGGTCCAGCTCGCATAGCTGTACCGTCGGTGAACCGTGCCGAGGGCATTCAGGTGGCGTGGAGCTGCGGCGATCATCGCGTCGTAACGGCATGAATCGAGCACCAGGAGCACCCAGGAACGTTTCTCCCCCATCGACGCCGCCCTCGGTTCGGTGTAGCGTGGCGCCGATGCAACGACTGGAACCTGGCGCCCACTTCGGGCCCTATCTGATCGAGGGGTTTATTGCCGCTGGCGGTATGGGGCAGGTATTTGCGGCGCGACATGGCGTTTATGGCAGTCCGGTCGCGCTAAAAGTCCTGCACGCCGAACTGCACGCGGATGATTCCTGGCGGCTTCGCTTCAATGAAGAGGGCTTGGTCGGCCAACAACTCAAGCATCCTCATGTGTTGGCCGCCCGCGAATTGATCGAAACCGACGGTCGGGTGGCGCTGGTGCTCGATCTGGTCCGGGGCGGTCAAACGCTCGCGAAAGTGATCGGCCGCGATTTTGCGACGGGACTTCCTCTCGTTCAGGCGATGCAGGTGTTTTTGGGGATTGTGCAGGGGGTGGAATACGCCCACGGCAAAGGCATCGTCCATGGCGACATCAAGCCGGAAAACGTTCTCTTGCAAGGGGATTTTCGGGACCCCGCAACCTGGGCGCCGATGGTGACCGACTTCGGAACCGTGGGGTTGATCGCCCATCCCGTGCAGATCGAGGGCCAAGTCGCGGTGGTCGCATCGCCAAGGTATGCTTCCCCAGAGCATCTTCGCGGCGTCGATAAGTTGGAGCCACGATCGGACATCTATTGTCTCGGTTTGATTCTACACTATTTGCTGACGGGCCATCACGCGTCCGAGGCGAGAACGGTCATCGAGGCGGCCGAGGCGGTTCAGCTTCCGATTCCCCTGGTCTATTTGGTGGATCAGCCGGAATCGATCATCGCGTTGTTCAAACGGGCGACGCAGGTCGATCCTGCGGAAAGATACCCCAACTGCCGGGA